>CAXFTV010000806.1:0-4278 GCA_964005845.1 uncultured bacterium | reverse complement strand
CCAAATCCGCGTGCGATGAAGAAATACCCTCCAGCGCTAATGCCAAGCGCTGTACCTCATCACCCTGGCGAGAAAGCAACAACGAAAGAGTGTCCAACTCAGAGCGTCTAGCTGCCGCGAGTTCCGCTCCAGAGGAAGACATGGCCTCCTGCGCCTGGGAAAGACGCTCAACCGCACCCGCCAAACGCCCCACTTCCGCATCCTGACGAGAAAGCATTGACGAAACAGTGTCCATTGCGGCAAGACGCAACGCATCCTGTGCAGAACCTGACGAGACCAAATCCGCGTGCGACGACGATATACTCTCCAGCGCTAATGCCAAGCGCTTTAACTCCCTCTCCTGCCCTTCCGACACTGACAATAGCGAGCCTGCTTCCGCTAACGGACTCGAGCTTCCATCAGAAGCCAATTCTTGCCTTTCCATCAAGACCTTTGCCAACTGGCTAGGTGGTAGGGCTATATCAAATATCTCTATGGATTTCGATATCGAATCGTGCACTGTTGTTTCTGCGATAAAGAACCGCGGATAAACGCGGATTACAGTAACGTGGGCGATGGTCTCAAACATTCTGATGCCAACTCGTGGACGGATGATTATCAACTCCTCGCCAACCTCAGCGTCCTGTTCCTCGTCAATTATGTAAACAAGGGAAGGGGTAACTTTGATGACGTGGTGAATAAATTTATCTGCCGATGCGGGAACAACCAAGAGGAAAAGTCCGATTGCAATTAATATAAAAGTGCACGTTTGTCGACACTCTGCTGTTAAAATCAAGTTCATAATATTCAATAGTTTGCTACAATCATAATATTTCTTGGTATATCTCGAGACTAGGCACATAGCCCCCATCCCACAGTTGGTGCGATTGGCACTGCGGTTCACCAACAGCAATCTACATACGCCTGTTTATTGTTGTCCCTCTACTTAATTTCGGTATTTTCTGAGAGATCTTTAGTAATTGAGAAGTACTGTGAGTTCAACTCGATAGTGCAATTTACGTAGGGCGTGAAAAAACAAAGGTCAACCGGTATATTTCCTTTGTCAATTCGCCAGCCCCACGTGGAGGAGCTTATGAAGGAGTATAGCCCGTTGACCCTACCCCAAAGATACGAAATCTCGGCGCTGAAAAAAGCTGGCCACACCCAACAGCGTATCGCTCAGATCGTAGGGGTCCATCGTGCGACCATTTCACGAGAGCTGCGCCGCAACAAAAGCAGCAATCGATACCATCCCCGCGCCGCCCACTAGCAGATGCAACAGCGACACCGTCACAAACGTCGGGCTTATAAATGGACGGCTGGCCGGCGTCGTCAGGTTGAAAGCAAACCGCGTCTTCAGTGGAGCCCCGAGCAGATCAGTGGATGGCTTGTTCGGCATCATGGTTTTTCGCTTTCGCATGAACGTATGTATCAACATCTTTGCGCCGACCGGGCGGGCGACGGCTCGCTGTATACCCATGTGCGTCACCGGTCTGGCTCTCGTCGCTCGCCTTGTTCGACCACCTGCAAAGGCGACTTACCCAACCGGGTCTCTATTGACGACCGTCCGCCCATCGTCGAGGGGAAAACACGGATCGGCGACTGGGAAGGCGATCTGATGATGGGCGGCCAAGGCGGCGGTGCTTTAGCAACACTGGTCGACCGTAAGAGCCGGTGGACGCATCTACAACGCGTCGTCCACACCAAGCAGGCCGAGGAAGTCGCAGATAACCTCATTCAGGGACTGAAGGACCACCGAGAAAAGGTCCACACGTTGACCGTCGATAACGGCACAGAATTTGCCCAGCATGAAAAAGTGGCCAAGGCCCTGAAAGCCGATGTATATTTTGCTCATCCCTATTGTGCCTGGGAGCGCGGGCTCGACGAAAATACCAATGGGCTTCTTCGCCCGTACTTTCCTAAAGGAGCCAACTTCAGAATCATCAGCGATGCCACAATTCGTCAGGTGGAAAAAGGACTCAATGAACGTCCGAGAAAGGCCCTGGAATTTCGCACCCCTCGAGAGATCTTTGACGAAAAAGATATCGATCCACAAATCGTGCACTTGAAAGTTGAATCCATCGTCACCACTTGCAGGACTTGTTTGCGACTTCCCGTCCCGGTGGAGCGGAACCGGAGATCAAAGTGGCCAGCAGCAAGGAGAGGGGGCGATTACGACATCTTCCGGGCCGTGCAGCAGCATGTCCGACCACAGGAGACAGCCACCAGAACCAATCCCCTGCTCCACGGGCAGACTGGCGCATCCAGGTGCGGTCCGGTGCAAGGCACCCGGGTCGGGTGGGGGCGTGTGGACGATGCACGTTGGGGTTATATCGGATCTCGAAGCGTTGCCAATGCCGACGACCTGCACCGACGGAAATTTCGCTATCTATCACATAGATCGAGTGGAGGAGTCGCCGATTTTCGCTGGTCGCCTTTAAGTATTCCCGTGCGAATGCGCCGACATGGTCTCACTCTTCCGTTAGAGGCCGTTCGTCGCAATATCTCTACAGTGGGCCTATCGCAGCGTGAAATTTCCACTGTCCCTCGACCTTTTTCAACATCCACAGACTGGTCCAACCATTAGTCACCCGCAAGCTATTCACAGTGTCATTGCTAGCATGTTCCATCTGAGAGACGACCACTGCATCTTCTCCATCAATAGCGATATGCACAACTTCCCATGTATGCTTATAGTCCAAGACTTCGTCCTTCAATATCGCTGAACGACCCGCCCAGTCTTCTGCCGAGACGCGCCATTTAATATCATCGTATGCATATCCCGGCCTGGATTGAAACCAATCCGTTGCTCCGTCGTAACGTAATGGCGAGCCCAGACCGCAATAAAATCCTCGCTATGCACGTCGAGAAGAGCCTCGGCATCGCCCGTATCGTTTGCGTTTTGCTCTCGATCTATCAGCACACGAATTGCTTTGTGGTCATCGGTTTCTTGCGCATACAGCAGCTCATCACTCGCAATAAATGCAGTCATAACGACATATATGATCAGAAATTTCATGTCTCATTCCTATCATTGCGCTTTGAAGAGGATAAGAGCAATCTCCTACCATCAACGCAGCCGGTTTATCTATAGGTTTATTCGGACTCTTCCAATGCTTTGCGCCGATCCTCTGCCGCTTGAGAGGTTATATAAGCCCGGATTTGATCGATATCCCGATCCGTTAGTTGTCCGGCAAATCCCGGCATCCCCTTCAGCCGCAGCAAGCCATCTCTAACGATGACCTTGAAATCCCTGCGAGTCGCTTCATCCATCATCCTCAGGTCGGGTACCACCCCGCTCGAATGGGCAAAAAAACCGTGGCACCTCAGACAGGATTGATTGTATAGCCGCTCTCCTCGTTCGATTTCGGATGTACTGGCCGTGATCGCCGGTTGCACGGGTATGTCCTGGTTGCGATCGAGAGGCACGGGCATTGCGACCGCGCCGTCGAGTTTGTACACCAGTAGCAGACCTTCGTTGCGATATTTTTCCGAAGCTGGACCAGCGTCTCCGACAATTCCAGACCCTCCGCCTGTACCGGCCAAAATAGCGACATATTGTATGCCATCGACCATGTAGCTAACCGGGGGGGCTATAAACCCGCGATACGCATTCGAGGTCCATAGCAGATCACCAGTTGCCGCACTGTATGCACTAAATTCTCCAAGGCTATTGCCTTGAAATACCAGTCCACCTTGAGTGGCCAAAACCCCGCCATTCCAATGGTGTGGAAATTCGACTGCCCATTTCTCCTCGCCACTGAGCGGATCGAAAGCCTTCAGGTATCCGCGCGCTTTGGGCGCATCCGGCGTATTTAATATCAACTGGCTCAACTTGGGCAAATCGACTCCGAGACGAAAGGCGCCCCTGCGCCGCGGATACTGTCCAGTTTCTTTCCAATCCTCATCAATATGGTACACGAAAGGCGTGTCCATCGCCGGCAGATAGACGATCCCGGTGCGGGCATCGTAAGACATCGCCTGCCAGTTGTGCCCGCCCAACGGCCCGGGCAAGATCCAGCGCGGTTCCTTCTGGTAGTTGAATTCCGGGTTTTCAACGGGGCGACCACTTGCCATGTCTACATGGGTTGCCCAGGTCGTGGTGACAAAATCATGCGCCCGCAACAACTCGCCGCTGGCGCGGTCGATGACGTAGAAAAAACCGTTTTTAGGGGCCTGCATCAGCACTTTGCGCTCGACGCCGTCCACCTCCATATCGGCCAGCATCATGTCCTGTACAGCAGTGTAATCCCAATTGTCTGCCGGAGTAGTCTGGTAGTACCACTTCATCTTGCCGGT
>CAXFTV010000805.1:0-6199 GCA_964005845.1 uncultured bacterium | reverse complement strand
TAGCCCGGTTCATTAGCTATATTGACTGCATTCAACAACTTATGCGATAAGTAGTTTAGCCGTATGCGGCGCTCAGGCGGGTGGGCTTAACTCGCAAAGCGCAGTGCGCAGGTTTGCGTCCCGGCGGATCTGCCATCCCGTGGCGACGCTGGTGCCTCGAATGCCTGGCAGCGGCTGCAGGGGCGTGGCTTGCAGGGATTTGCGGTCATCTCAAGCAAGCCGAGTTCGCTGCGCGGACCTCTGCCGCCGCCACCACAAAAAAGGAAGCAGGTGATACTTTGGAAACAGGCTTCGACGAGACTGGAATTCGCATCCTCCGGGGCGCGCTGACAGAGGCGGAAGTCGACCGCCTCGCGGGGCCGATCCGCGCCGCTTTCAGTGCCGGGGATTACGACGGATTTAATAAAGATGCGGCCTATCCTGCGCCCGGCGTCTACTCGATGGGACCGCGGATTCTCCAGGAGCATCCCGAGATTGCGGCTGTGAGCCTGGCGCACCCCGCTGTCGTGGCGGCCGTTGAGGAGCTCCTGGGGGAGCCGGCGACGCTGGCGCAGTACTGGTCGATCATGCGACCATCCGGTGCGGGTATCGCCGAGCAACCCTTCGTCGAGGGGAGTGGCACTCACTACGACTACAAACCGTGGCGTTGCGTCGGCTCGTTCCTGAAGTGGACCTTCGCCGTGATCCCCTTCGTCGACTACACCGAGACAGCGGGCCCGCTCCTGGCATCCCCCGGTTCCTACCGCAAGACGAAGGTACTGCCCTCCGATGGCCGCGTGCACCAGGTAGACGCGGCGCAGGTTCCATCGCCGCATGAGATCGTCCTGCAGGATTCTGCTCTGAACAAGGGCGACGTGCTCTTGATGCACGGCTTCACGTGGCACGAGGTCCGCCCCAACTACGGCGATACCGATCGCTGCGGGCTGTACATGAAGTTCCACGCAAAATCCTCTCCTCCCGCCTGCGGCCCGACAATCTACCCTTCCGAGGTCCACGATTTTCTGGACGGCGAGGTTAAGCACCTGGTGCCCTATCACCGGGGCGATGGCAAGTACGCCGCGGTACGGGGCGCGCCGGTGGGGGGGATCGACGAAGCCCGGCTACTGATCGAGGACAGCGAGGGACGCGTGCTGCTGCTCAGAGAAGGCGCGGCCGGCTGGGCCCTGCCGCGCTTTGCGGCGGCGGACGATGAGTCCGCCAGCATCCTGGATGTCTGCAACGTGATGGGTTCCGTGCTGGCGCAGGTCCGCGCGCAGCTTGGTCTGGGGCTAGCGTGGCTCAGCTGGCTGCTCGATCTTCCCGGTGCCGCCCCCGGCGGCGGCACCGGCGCATGGCGCTGTCGGGTCTATGGCCACCGGCTGTCCAGCCTTGCACCGAAACTTGCCGGCGCGGACGCCGCGGCGCCGGAACATTGCTGGATGTCTGCCGCGGAACTCGAGGAGGCGGGTGTGGCTGGTCGG
The DNA here is from genome assembly GCA_964005845.1 of uncultured bacterium. Taxonomy (GTDB): domain Bacteria; phylum Latescibacterota; class UBA2968; order UBA8231; family UBA8231; genus CAXFTV01. Next base: position 4,739 of record CAXFTV010000805.1, on the reverse strand, counting down.
CTCGAATGCGGTGGGGAGGAGTGCACGTGGCTGCGCATGTGGCAGCGGGAGGAGGATCGGGAAGGACGCCCGGTTACGCGGACTTTCGGCCTGCCGAGTACGGACGTCCAGTACTACTCGTACAATGGCGGCGGCAACCCGCCGGGCAACTACCGCATTGGCGTTTTCGACGCCGCCGGCCGTCCGACGCCGCCCCCGCCGCCAAAGGTCAAGCCCAGGTGAGGCTAGAGAGGGCGGGTATTCGGGGGCAAATCCGGGCCGGGGTGGAAGCGGCGCTCTTCTCTTAGCGCTGCAAAATCGCTGTGACTACACTGGCCGCCGTCGTCCCTGCCGCTGCTGTCTCAAACTCGTAGTCGGTCGTTGGGCCCAGGAAACCTGAGACATGTTTGGGTGCGTCGCTCCGCAGCAGTTCATCCACCCTCTCAAAACGCCGCGCCAATTGTTCCAATTCGGCGTCTTGAAAGTGCGCCGCGAGTTCCCCAAGCTGCCACTCGTAGACGGACCGGTCGGCACCGAGATCCGCTACCCCGCCGGAACGCTTTTTGCCCCGCAGTTCGAGGACGATCTTGGTCAAGAGTATGAGACAGGCCAGGCGCCCCTCCTCGGGCGGGTGCAGGCGATCAAGTCCGACTAAAAAGCCCCGCTCGTCACCGGCGAGTGCCGCTTGGAACATTTCCCTGAGGGTGAGAAATTCGCCACCAACCAGCGCCAGCCATCGATCGGCAATACGTCTGTGCTGCGTCTCTCTGGCAAAGCGGGCCGCAAAATTCACGGGCAGGCGGCACTCGCGCGAATTGGGCAGGATTCTCCCAAACGAGCGGTAACCCAGGTGGAGGGTGCGGCGCTTCTTTGCCGCACTGTACTCGCTGCCCCAGTGCAAAATGGCATTGTTGTAGACTACCCCATCGCCCGGTCCGAGTTCGACGCGGCGACTGGCCGGTAGCGGCAGGGTTCCGACGCTCTCCCGCTCCAGGTGGGAGGTTTCGATCTGTTGGGTCAAGCGCCGCTGACTGCCCGGGACGACATGCAGGTGCTGGTCTTCGTAAAGCGCGATATTCCATTGCACATGGGCGGGCCCGTTGGCTCGTTGGTCCTCGAGCAGGGGCTCCAGGGGACCGTCGGTGTCGGGACGCACATCGCGGTGCCAGTTGCGGGGGTCGGTACCCCACGACTGTCCGGGCGGCGAGGGCGCGCCGGGCGTGAACTCGGGATTGCACAGGACCTCGGCGGCGGTCGCCGCCACCGCCGCGTCGGGGCAACCGAGCAGCCGGGCACTGATGCCATAGGTGTGATCGTGCACTAAAAACTCCAAGGCGCCAAGGGTTTCGGCATCGACGAACTTGGCGATTTGGGCCCGGGGTTGCGAGGTGCTATCCCAGGCCGGATCTGCCGCCCGCTGACGCTGCACCACCGCCTCGATATCGAGGCGCAAGCGAGCTAATTGTTCGGCGGGCACGACCTGGCTCAGAATGACGTATCCCTCGCGTTGCAGCTGTTCCCTTTTGTCTTCCATGTTCTCTCCCTCGAGCCGCAGCTTTTTTGCGCCCGGATGCAGAGGCTAGCGAAACTGGAAGGAATACAGTTTCACGTTCTTGAAGTAAAAGCGCAGTTTGATTGTCTTGCCTTCCAGGTCGTGCAAATCCGGGCTGCCCTTCCAGGATGCTATACAGTCGATCCCATCGTCGAGGATGGGATCGGCGTCATCGTATTCGTAGCCCGGGATATAGGCGTGGTTCGGGGCCAATATTTCTACCCGCACTTCAGGTGCCCCCCCACCCCACAGTTGTTTCGTCGCTGCTATATTCAGATGGAGATTCTTCCCCGTGAACGAGAATGAGCGCGTCGTGAGTTCGCTGAATTCCGGAAAGTGAGGCCGGCCGATCGGCGCGTCCCCATCGAGCCCTTTCGTGCCATCGACCGAAACAAATCCGTCCAGGCGGCTAATGGCCAGGCCTATGGCGCCTAGCGGATGGTCGCCGAGCTCCAGATATGTTTCTGGAGAGCGCCAGTTGCGGCCTGTGTAATAGGTATGGATGCGGTCGTCGACGACGTTTATACTGTTTGCATACACCGACACCGAGTCGAAATCGACGCCGCCGCCTCTCTCGATAAAGGGCTGCCGGAACGCCCTTGCATAGTGAATGCCGTTGCGGCTGACCACGAGTTCGGGATGATGGGTTACGCTGGTGGTGCGAAAAATCCACAGCAGTCCCAGGTAAAGACCTTCGTAGGCAATACAGGGCATGCTGTAGAATTCCGTGTCCGCAGGGTCCTGGGCGTCGGGAACGAGGATTGTCTCCGGTTCGCTCCAGGCGATACCGTCCGCGCTTTCCGAGCGGCCGATGAGGCGTTTCCCGAGCGGTGCCCGACGGTGGCGGCTATTTTCCATGTGGACGGCGTAGACCTGCCTGATGGGATCCCAGCCCATGAAGAGGGTCGGCCCCCAACGGCCGATTTGCGGTGCGGTATCGATTACGGGGTTGCTGGGGTAGGGCGTCCACGATTTGAGATCGGGGGAAAAATAGAGGTCGAAGGTCATACCGGGCGATCTCGTATCGCCCTTCCTGACATAGCCGCGAAAACGCTTGCGGGGATCTGTAGTGCACGGATCGCGAAAGATGGAACCCCTCTGCCATTCGTCTGGAAGAATGTTGTTCTGCTTCGAACCTGCGAATTCTACTTCTCCCAGCATCGGTTTTTCCCAGTGGATTCCGTCTTGCGAAACGGCGAGACAGCTGATGCCGTCGCCATCTCCTTCGATAATCACCTCCGCGCCGGCGCGCCGCACCTTCCACTGGCGGGCCAGATAGCGCATTTCGAAGCGTTGTGCTTCGTCGACCCACATCACACTTCCCACATCCACATCGTTTCCCTCCCACGGATATTCTGGCCGAATAATCGGGTTGTGGGCCACTTTTTCGGCGCGATTTATCGAGCGCGAACAGTTAGTCATACTTTCGATCAGGTAATCGTCGACGAAAAGTTGCTTGTCCGAGGCTATATCGATCAAGGCCATGATCAGGCTCCACGGAATCGGAGATTATTTTTAAAATTGCCCTGTGCCGGGGGATTATAAAGGCCCTTTTTGAGGGTCTGGTCAAGCCGTGGTACCGCCTTTGAACCCCCTTTTGCCTGTGGGGCGGGCCTGTGAGCGGGGGGCATTGCCCCAACAGAAATTGCAGGGGATCCCCTGCCAAAACCGGAGTGCAGCGGGACAGGGCCTAGGCTGCGGCCGGGCTCGTCACCACTTCGGTGCGGTCGAGGACGATCTGCCCTTCCAGCTTGGCCGGCCGTTCGAGCACCGCAATGGCGACTTCGTTGGCGCCGGCGCGCAGATGGCCGGCCGGGATTCCGATCTCCAGCCAGGTGTAGGCTATCGAAGAGATGCCCTTGCCCGCCAGCGAGGCCTCTGTCGGGGTATAGCTGTGGGGCTCGCGGCGCGCGGTCGTCTGGTCGAGTTCGAAGCCGTTGAGGGCGATCCAGAGACGGTCGTGGATGGTGGTAAAGCGCAGGCGCAGGCGCAAGAGGGCGGCAGCGCCGGCGGCGCCGGCGGCGACAAAGAGCTTCACCGGCTGTCCGGGTGCTTTTGTGCCATTGATCAGTGCGAGCGGCAGCTGCGCGTGGTAATCGTGTTCGGCGGCGCCCTCGTTGTGTCCGCGCACCGCGTAATGTCCGGGTTTGCCGGCGAGCAGATTGGGATCGTCGATTTCGCTCAGGAGCTGGCGGTCGGCCGCCTCGATAGGCCAGTTGAACCAGGGCAGGTAGATCCCGTCGGCGCCCTTGTCGTAGTAGGCGGACGCGGCGGCGTGGTAGTGGCTGGCCGTGGCCATTTCCTCTCCGGTCGGCTCGCCGTCCCCCTCTTTGGGGCGACCGATTTGCCGCTGCATCGCCGGCCACACCTGGCAGCGCGTGCCCGCAGCCAGTTCGACCAGCCACTCGAAGGGAAAATCGGCGTCGATCTGCTCGTCGACGTAATAGTTGGGCACGACGAAGTCGAGAAGATCCTCTTCTAGCCAGGCGGCCACGTCGAAGCCGGCGTCGAGGTTGCCCTTGCGCGTCGGCAGCACCCGGGCGCCAAAATCCAGCGGTCGCCCCTTCCTGGCGGCGGCCGCGTCCAGCATTTCCCGGTGCTGGCGCATATAGTCGGTGAGCAGATCGCGGTTGGCGGCGATTTGATCCTCTTCGAACAGGTAGGGCCAGAAGCACCAGTCGATCTCGAGGCCGTCGATGTCGTAGTCGTTGGCGGCTTCTTGCGCCAGGGCGAAACGCTCGGCGCGGACCTCCGGGTAGATGAAGTTGAAGCCGTGGGCGCCCTTGCCCTTGAGGCACCATTCTGGATGATCGATCTTGAACTGCCAGTTGAAGTAGTTGTCCACGTCGTCGGACGCGACGCTGTGCGTTTGGCGATAACTGACGATGAACTTCATGCCCGCTTCGTGGGCCCTTTGCGCCAGCAACTCCATCAGGTCGATGCCGCGCTCCTTCAGGCTCATGATGTTTTCGTGCGCCCGCCAGGTCGGCAGGGTGCCGCGCTGGACACCGGGTATGTCCCTGAAAGCGGCCAGATGAGAGCCGAAGACTTCCCCCACCTTGGTCAGATAGAACATGGACGGTCCGGCGCCCGGTCCGTAGACGAAGGTGTCGACGTGGGTGCCGGCGAGTTCGTCCACCGGGGCACGGGCGGCCGCGAGGCTGATCGGCGGTTCGTGACAGTACAAATGGTAGTGGCGGGCGTCGTT
>CAXFTV010000804.1:0-5764 GCA_964005845.1 uncultured bacterium | reverse complement strand
GCACTGCCGAGCTGGATGGCCGCATCTGGGTCGTTGGCGGCGAGACCCGGATCGTCGAACGGGGCGGCGAGGGACAGGTTCTCTACCTGGTCGATATCTACGACCCGGTAAGCGCCTCCTGGAGCGCCGGCCCCTCCCTCAACCTGGCGCGCACCGATCCCTTTGTCGTGACCTGCAAAGATCGCATCTACGCCCTTGGCGGGGCCGGCCACAATTCGGGCCCCAAGCTGGATACGGTCGAAAGCATCGGCCCGGGCGAGACCGCCTGGCGCTTTGAAACGCCCCTGCCCGAGCCCACTCGCCAGGGACACGGTTGCACCCTCGACGGCATTATCTACTGCGTCAGCATCGACGGCGTATTCGCCTTCGATACGGCGAGTGGACGCTGGGATGAAGACCTTCCCCAGCCCGGCGCGATCGGCCAGGGGCCCCTGGCGGCAGCCTATCGCGGCGAGGTCTGGGTCATAGGGGGCTACGAAGACCGGCGCTGCCGTTGCTACGACCCCGAAACCCGAACCTGGCGCGCCGGGCCGGATCTGCCCACCGAGCAATCCTGGGGCGCTGCAGCGGTAATGAACGACCAGCTTTTTATCACGGGCGGAGCGCACTTTTCACAGCAGCACAACACCGTCGTATTCGACGACCGCACCTATGCCCTGCGGGAGGGCAACAGGGCTGCTGCAATGCCCCCGGCGCAATGCTACCGAAACCCTTCGCCAACTGAGAAACTAATGGCTTCGCGCCCTCGCATTCTTCAGCTTTTTGAGCCATTATGTCTATAGACCAGTGGAGATAAGCCAGCATGAAACTAACCGATGCACATCTCGAAACCTTTCACCGGCAGGGCTACGTCACCGTCGAGAACTTCTACCCGGAGGAGAAGCGAGCCGCTATCGCCGCAGCAATCCGCCAGCAATTGCCGCCCTTCGCCAGGCTCCAGGGTGATCCCCCCGATAAAACGGGGACGGATTTTCCATACGAGGATATGTTTTTCAACCAGCTCATTCTCGACCAGGACCTCATCGATTTCGTCGCCCGCGTCCTCGGCACTCCGGACATCCACTTTCGCTACGCCCACAACTGGGTTCGCTACCCCACGCAGGAGAAGGGAGAAGACCCCCATCTGCACCTCGACAACGGCAACAACTCGCTGCTGCCGGTCAACGGGGTCTGGGAGTACGGGCAAATCAGCAGCTGGTACTTCCCCGAGGACGTGGGCCCGGACAATGCGCCGATGCGCATCGTCCCCAGAGAATTCGGCGACGATCTCAGCAAGTGCAACTACCTGACTGTTCCCGGCAATACGCAGATGATATTCAACACCCACATCTGGCATTCGGCCACGGTCTACCGGGGCAGCGAGGGACAGCGCTACTCGGTTACGCGCATCTACGGCAGGGCCGACCACTACTGGGAGGGCGTGCGCCACTACACCAACCTCGCCAATCGCGAGCCCTTCCGCCACTTTATCGGAACGCTGACGGCCCGCCAGCGGCAGTACTTCCGCTTCCCCCCGCCAGGGCACCCCTACTACAACGAAGAGACGCTGGCGCAATTGGAACAGCAATACCCCGGCTGGAATGCACGAGGAGAATACCAGTAACGCATCGGTGGGGACCGGCTTCAGGCCCCATAAAGGGCGAAGAGCCTGGCGCGGTCCAGGTACACCTTGACCTTGAGCCCTCCGCGCGCCTGTGAAACCATCTTCTCTTCGAGCCCCTCTGTTTTATTCCCCTCATCCCCTTGCGAATCGCCTTTCCAGCGCAACTGGTACGCGCTTTCATCCGTCCTGAGAGGAATGCAGTCCTCCCTGCCAAAACCCGGGACGACCCGCTCGAAGGGATCGACTATTTCGGCTTGCAGCGAACCCCCGCTCGCGTCGGCATTGACCCACAGGGCAGCGGGATCGATCGCCAGCGGCGACGTCGTCACGACCCCCTGCCCCTCCGTCTGCAGACAGACCAGCCGATCCCTGGCGATTTTTGCCAGATTGATTCCCCTGCGGAGTTCCTCGCCATAGCGCGGCGCCTCGCCATGCAGACCGTTCGAACAGCCGTGGTAGACCCAGATCTCGTCGCCGTGGACAAAGGGCGCGTGTGGCGGATAGACACTGCCGCTGTCGTGGCTGCCGCGCGGACCGCAGGTCAGAATAGGTTCGCGATTGCCCGCCCGCTGCCAGCTGCGGCCGTCCCTGGAATAGGTCAACTGAACGTCCATCTGGTTCATCCACTCGGGCATCCAGTCTTCGATCTGATTCTGGGCGATCCAGCCTTCGTAGAGGGTGTGAAATACCGACAGGAAGCCAATGCGGAAATCGCGATAGGCCATTGAACTCATGCCGTAAAACTCGTGGTCCTGGGGAGGATCGCGCTCGTCGGGTGCGACGATGATTTTGCGCGGAGTCCAGTTCTCAAAATCGTCGCTCTCGGCCATGCAGATGATGCGCACGTTGGGCCGGCCCCGCAGATAAACCACGTAGCGGTGAATTTTTGCATCCCAATAAGCCACCAGGTGGGTATCCGAGCCCTGGGGAATAACCGGATTGAGCCAGTTCTTGGGCACATCCCAGTGAATCCCGTCGGCGGAATAGGCGACGCAGACCGGCTGGACAATGCCGGCAAACCTCATATCGTCGCTCTGAAACATAAAGAGCATCTTGTAGCGCTTGGCCGGATCGGTCTCGATGGGGTCTTTCATGACCCCGGTTCCAGCCCCCCACCTGAAAAATGGAAAGACCAGGTTATTTTCTTTGCTGCCGCCGTCCTCAAAAAGATTGAGGACGGGTTTTTCCCAGTTCATCCCGTCCCGGGAAAAGGCATAGGCCAGCCCATCCGCCTCGTCGCCGCGCGCGGCGCTCAATCTGCGGCCCACGCCGTACCACATTTTGAAGATATCTTCTTCGTCGTCGTAGAGGACGTTGATGTAGCTGCCGATCAGCCACTCCTCTTCCCAGGCTCGATCCTTCTCGAGCAGCGGGTGCGGCGCAACTTTTTCTGCGGGCACGACGCCCTGCACGACATTGTCGAGATTTTCGATAAATGTATCGTCGATGAATAAAAAGGCCGCTTTTTCATCCCTCATCTGGCGTTCTCCCGGTATTGAGATAGTCTCTAAGTGCACCACTGGCTGCGAAGCTAGAATTTAGTGCGTCCTGAATGCCCTCGGCAATAGTTGTCATGGGGCGCCAATGTCCCGCTTTGGCGAGAATTTTCGCCGCGTTACTGTTATGCCATCACCGCCCGGCCAGCGCGCTGACAGCGGCCTGAAAATCCCCGCCGCGCGCGCCTACGAAACCGGATCTGCGGAAGGGGCAGCGAGTTGCCGGCGCACGGCGGCCATGATTTCGAGCGACCGCATGCAGGCGGCCGGATCGAAGATCCGCACCGTTGTCATCAATTCGTCCGCTGCGGTCTGCTCGATCAAATCGGCCAGTCCGACGCGCAGGGTCTCTTCCGAACCGACAATGGAGTACTTCAGCTTGTGCTCGACGGCGGGTCTTTCCAGCGCATTCCAGTACTTGTCGATATCGTCGATGGGCGGCCCCATCGGATCCCGTTTGCCCCGCATCATGTCGGTCGACTGCATCTGCTGCGAGGTGAAGAGATGGCGTGCCTCCTCGTCGGTAGCGGCCGCAACCACGTTGATGCCGACCATGGCGTAGGGCTGATCGAGATGTTCGGATGACTGGAAACCGCTGCGGTAGAGGTGCAGCGCCTCCATCAACTGGTCGGGAGCGAAGTGGGAAGCAAAGGCGTAGGGCAGTCCGAGCATCGCCGCCAGCTGGGCACTGAACAGACTGGAGCCCAGGAGCCACACCGGTACCTGCAGCCCCGCCCCTGGAATGGCGCGTACGGCCTGGAGGGGCTCGGCCGTGCGGAAGTAGGCCTGCAACTCGACCACATCCTGCGGAAAATCCCGATCGCTGCCCACCCGTTGGCGGCGCAGCGCATGGGCTGTGCGTTGATCGGTTCCCGGAGCTCTGCCCAGTCCCAGGTCGATGCGTCCCGGGTAGAGCGATTCCAGGGTGCCGAACTGCTCGGCGATAATCAGGGGCGCATGGTTGGGCAGCATGATGCCTCCCGCCCCCACGCGCATCGTTTTTGTAGCACCGGCAACGTGTCCGATGAGGACGCTGGTGGCGGCGCTGCCGATACTGTCCATGTTGTGATGTTCGGCCAGCCAGTAGCGGTGGTAGCCAAGCTCTTCGGCGCGCCGGGCCTGGTCGCGCATCACCTCGAAGGCCTGCGCCGCATCGCCTCCCCGCCGAATCGGAGCGAGATCGAGAATGGAAAAGGGTATCATAGAAAAAACCTGTTCTGAGAGGGTAATTGGAACTTGTTGCCGCTTTCCCGTAACCCTTATATTCGGGTACAGACCTTAAGAGTATGACCTGGCTAGCGATAAATCAAGCCCGGACATGCTGAATCGAGAACGCAAAAAATCACCTTATATTCTGGAGCTAGCCCATGACTCCCGCCCATCCCGAAAGTCTGCTGCAACCCGAAGATAGCGAATTTTTCGCGCGCGAGCTGGCGGCCTTTGTACCCGATCGCGTCTTTGATGCGCACGCCCACCTGTGGCAGCATCGGCTGATACCCTGGTCGATCCCCGGCAGAGAACAGCTGGATGCAGGCTATTCGGAGTATATCCACTTGATGCAGGACCTGCACCCCGACCGCCGCATGGCGGCCCTGTTTATTCCCGCCGTCAGCCTGGACAAAAAAAGCGCCTTCACCGAGGAGAATGAGTGGGTGTCCCGGCAGACTGCGGCAAATCCGGATTGCCGCGGCCTGTTCTTTATCGGGCCAGAAGACGATCCGGACTGGGTGCGCCAGGAGGTGCGGCGTATGAACTTGCACGGCCTCAAGTGCTATCACACCATGGCGCCGCAGCAGCCGACCTGGAATGCCGAAATTCCGGACTATCTGCCCGAAGGGCTGGTACAGGTGGCCCATGAAGAGGGCTGGGTTATTACCCTGCACATGGTGCGTTCGCGGGCCGCGGCCGATCCGAGCAATATACACTGGATACGCTATTACTGCGAGCAATACCCGCAAATGCGGCTGATCCTGGCCCACTCGGCCCGCGGCTTCCAACCGGCCCACAACCTGGAAGGACTGCCGCAGCTGCAGGGACTGGAAAATCTGTACTTCGACACCAGCGCCAACTGCGATCCGCTCGCCCACCAGGCGATCATTCGCTACTGCGGCCACGAAAAATTGATGTACGGAACCGATATGCCCGTCAGCCACGGCCGCGGCCGCTCGCTCGGAGCTGCCGATGCCTTTCTCTGGCTGAACGAGGACACGCCGGTATGGGAAGAGCAGCACCTGACGATCAAACCAGTGCTGCTCGGTCTGGAGCACCTGCGCTCGGTCAAGTGGGCATGCTGGTCCGAACAGCTGGGCGACAGCGCCGTGGAAGATATTTTCTGGAATAACGCGGCCAAACTGTTCAGACTGGGCTGAGGCACGGCGGTCCCTGGAACAGACCTCGGCGGTAATTTTCGCCCGAACTGGCGGACAAAATCAAGCGCGGGGATTGTCCCCTGCAAAGACCCGCCGCGCGGCGGGGGAAAGTTTCTCCGCTGCGGCCATGCGCTCGACCCATTGCCGCGGTATGCCTTCCGACCACCTGGCCGGTTCCGCCTCCGGATCCGGGGTCCGGTAGGCCATCAGCAGGGTGCGCCGGGGGGGTGCATCCGGATGGCGGGGACCGACGTGGTGGGGCATGTGATGGACGAAAGAGACCATGCTGCCGGGCG
>CAXFTV010000803.1:0-11426 GCA_964005845.1 uncultured bacterium | reverse complement strand
GCGGCAGACATGCCCTCCCGGCTCGAAAGACTTGCTTTTACAGGTAGAGAGTATCTTCCTGATCTGGGTTCCAGAAAGGCCTCGAAAAACAGGCACTTTGCACACTGCTTGGACCAGAACATCACTGCTATACTCTGGCGGCATACGAGCTAAAACCCCTCAATCCAATTTTCTACAACTATACAATTCCCAACTATATCCAATGAGTGAATATACGTTTTCCCCAACCGGGCGCAAACACCCCTCTACCGCTTTTCGACCTGCAAAATTAACCCTTGGGCTAGCTGCTACAGTTTATCCGGATCTAAAGAGCACGCCTCCCATTGCGTCCATATCATTCCGCTCCCCCTTCCTGGTGATTTGCCCCACTACCGCTGCAGTGGTGGTGTTCGTGTGCGCTGGCATACCAATGACTGCCGCGGCGCCAGAGAATAAGTGCGAACAGACCGCCCAAACCCAGAATTCCCCCCCCTTGCCAAACCATCGATTCGCCCCCGTGGCTCAAGGTAATTCCCCATAGCAGGGTCAATCCCCCCAGGGCCCCAAGTCCCGCATGGAGGCGTCCCAGCCCGGCCAGTTCTTCTGGCTCCCCGTGCGGATGGGATCGATGCATCACCACATGCAGCAGGGAACCTGCTACCAGCGCCTGGAACATTCCACTAATCCGGTTGTCCACCCCTTCAAAAACAGTACCACCCAGGACGAACCCAGCTACCGTAGCAAAGGCGATCAGGACCAATGTCCCTAGAGCTGCTCCCGTACCGTAAAGCGGCCGCAACAAAATCCATATAGTCAGTCCAACCGGGAGTCGGTGCAGGATGACCGCCAGCGGCAGCATTGAATGCCCATGCGCCCCTTCGGCTTCTTCCGGCGCAATCAGCGCCAGCCCATCTACGAAACCGTGCAGCATGATGCCGCTTAGAGCCAGCACCAGAGCCACCATGTGAGCCTGACGGGCAAGTCCGTGCAACCTGCTTTCGATCAAGCTTGGGACGAGCAAGCCGAGCAAGCCACCCAGGATAGCCAGCCAACCGCCCAGAACAATACTGCCGGGGATAACATGCAATAATATCAGACCACTGATGGCGATAAAAACAAACCCATCCAGAATCGCCTGCATTGGCCCGACCCGCCGCCCCAGCTGCTGCAGTATTGGGCCAACGGCCAGGGTCATAATGCTTGTTATCAGTATGTAGCTATCAGACATCAACCGACCGAACGCAATAAGTAGATCTATCTACTTCAAGATTATAATTCTTTGCGACTATATCCGTTTGTTAATGTAAAACCTATATGCGAGATGACAAGTACCCCTACCTATTCCGAACGAACCTGCCAAAACGGATTATTGTGCTGATTGGCCCTTCTTTGACCACCTCTCACTTGCCATGCAGCAACGAGATATTTACCATCTGTATAGTTATGAAACCGTGTGAGATGACAGGCTGGGGACTCTACCCGACCATTCTAGGCCGTAAAGATCGGGCCCGTTTTTTAGACGAAGTTCGGGGTTTTGTAGAGGAAGCCACCCCCTTGCTTCCCCAGGGAAATTGCCGCAGTTACGGCGATGCCTGTCTATTTCCGCGCGTCGTCTCCACTCTGGAGCTAAAAAATCTACTCGCTTTCGATTCCGAACGCGGTATCCTGCGAACCCAGGCGGGTATCACCCTTGAAGAGATTATTCGCTTTGCCCTGCCGCAAGGATTTTTCCCCCCCGTGACACCTGGGACCAAATTTCCGACGCTGGGTGGCTGCATAGCCGCCGATGTCCATGGCAAGAACCATCACCTGGAAGGTTCAATCGGAAATTTTGTCGAAGAGTTGGAAATGGTCCTGGCCAATGGCTCTTGTATCCGCTGTTCGCGGCGCCAAAACAGCGACCTGTTCTGGGCTACGTTGGGCGGTATGGGTTTGACTGGTTTCATCTACGCAGCCACCCTGCAATTAAAAAAAATCCCCTCGGCCTATATCGCCCTGCGCTCTCTCAAAACCGCTAATCTAAGGGAAACCCTGCAAATTTTTGCCGACTCCCAGACCGACTATCTCTACTCCATGGCCTGGATCGACTGTCTGGCTAGTGGCACCGGACTGGGACGCGGCATCGTCATGCTGGGCAACCACGCCCCGGCCGCGATATCCCCGCCGACCACCGACTTCAAATTGCACTCGTCGAACCAGCGCACTATCCCTTTCCACTTCCCGGAACTGCTACTGAATCCATTCTCGATGCGCTCTTTCAATACCCTCTACTACCACCGGCAACTACGTAGCATCAGCGACTCGACTATCCACTACGATCCGTTCTTTTATCCCCTCGATACAATTGGTCACTGGAACAAGATTTATGGGCGCCGCGGTTTCCTGCAGTACCAGTTCGCCATTCCCTTTGCCAATGGTCTGCAGGTCATGGAAGAAATTCTGCAGCGCATTGCGGCTCGCGGCAGCGGATCTTTTTTAGCCGTACTCAAGGCCTTTGGGCCCCAGGAAGGCCTTCTCTCTTTTCCCATACCAGGCTATACCCTCGCCCTCGATTTTCCCTTGCGCAACCACAGTATTATTCCATTTCTGCACGATCTCAACAAAATTGTCCTGCGCACAGGGGGCCGCGTATATCTGGCCAAGGACGCCATTCTCAAGCGGGAGGACTTCGAAGCCATGTACCCCAAACTCGAAGAATTCAAGAAGATAAAACGCCTTTACGACCCCCAGAACCACTTTCGCTCACAGCAATCGGAAAGACTGGGTATATCGTGAGTCGACGCGCCCTTATCCTCGGTGCCAAATCCGCCATTGCCCAGGCCATCGCCCGCCGTTTGGCCGCCGAAGGTTTTGATTTGATACTGGCGGCGCGCAACAAATCCCAGATGGAGCCTTTCGCCGCCGATATCGAGATACGTTTCAACGGCGCAGTCGGATTGGTTGAATTCGAGGCCCTAGAATGGGATACTCTCTCCTCCTTTGGCGCTCGTATAGAGCGCGAATTTGGCGAATTTCAGCTTGTCGTCCTGGTCGTGGGCTACTTGGGAGACCACCGGAAAGCTATGCGGGACAGCGAAGAAATGCAGCAAATCCTGCACTCCAATTTCACCAGTTCGGCCCTGGTCCTTGGCCATCTGGCCAACTATCTGGAGGAGAAAAAAGAGCCCTGCGGCATTATCGGCATTGGTTCGGTGGCCGGCGATCGGGGCCGCCAGAGCAACTATCTCTATGGCGCTGCCAAAGGTGGCCTGGCCCTGTTCCTGCAGGGTCTGCGCAACCGACTCTCCGCTACCCAGGTACACGTGATGACGGTAAAACCGGGTTTCGTCGATACCCCGATGACCGAAGAGATGGAGGGTTTATTCCTGGTGGCGTCTCCCGAGAGCGTGGCAAACGACATTGTGCGGGCTTATAAAAAGAAACGGGATATTCTCTATACTCCGTGGTTCTGGCGCTATATAATGTTGATTATCAAATACATTCCGGAGCGCATTTTCAAGCGCCTAAAACTCTGAGAGTAAATCTGCCTCCGGCGGCTCTAACTGAGCCGCTGCGGAGCCGGCTTCCATCTTTTCTCCAACCTCACCGCAAAGACGCTGCTTAAGGGTAGTGTAGCGCTCGGCCACCTCGTTATTCTCAATGGCCAATTTTAGCGCTTTCCGGGTTCCGACGATGACGATCATCTTTTTAGCTCGGGTGATCGCGGTATAGAGTAGATTGCGCTGTAACATCACATAGTGCTGGGTGGTCAGGGGAATCACCACGGCCGGAAACTCCGATCCCTGAGCACGGTGGGTGCTGATGGCATAGGCAAGATTCAACTCTTCGAGCTCGCTAAACTCGTACTCGACGGGGGCATCGAAAGACACTTCGATTATTTCTCTTTCCAGATCCAGACCTGAAATTATCCCCATATCGCCGTTGAACACCCCCTTGTCGTAGTTGTTCCGCACCTGCAAAACCTTGTCCCCGATGCGCAATTCCACCCCTCCATGGCGACAAGATGGACTCCCCGGGTTGAGACATTCCTGCAAGCGCTGATTCAGATTGAGCGCCCCGGTTTCGCCCCGGTACATGGGTGTTAGAACCTGGATATCGCGGCGTGAATCCCAACCTCCATGGGCCGGCAAACGCCTGGAACAAAGATCCTCGATAACTTCTACAACCCGCTCTGGCGCCTCTTCCTCCACAAAGAAGAAATCCGTCGCCTCCCGGTTGTTTATCAGGGGAAGCTCTCCCTGGTTGATGGCGTGGGCATAAAGGACAATCTGGCTCTGCTGATCCTGACGAAAGATCTCGGTCAGACGGACCACGGGAATCTCGCCAGAATCGATAATGTCGCGCAGAACATTGCCCGGGCCCACTGAAGGCAACTGATCCACATCCCCCACCAGGACCACCCGGGCGGTATCCGGCAAAGCCCGCAACAGGGCATTCATCAAGACGATATCTATCATGGATGTCTCGTCCACGATCAGCGCGTCCGCATCCAGACGATCGTCGTAATCCTTCCTGAATTTCCCCTCGGCGGGCGCGAACTCGAGCAAGCGATGAATGGTCTTGGCCTCCCTGCCGCTGGCCTCGGCCAGTCGTTTGGCCGCCCTGCCCGTAGGCGAACAAAGCAAAACTTTGAGACCATGTTTTTCGAATAACTTTAGAATTTCCCGGGTAACTGTAGTCTTGCCGGTACCCGGACCACCGGTCAGCACAATTACCTTTTTACTCGCTGTAAGAGCAATCGCCTCCTGCTGACTCCGGGCCAGGTGCAAGCCATCCCCAGTATCAACATCGGACTGCCAATCGAGTTTGACCGGCCCAGGCGTTTGCAGCAAACGCCGCAAAGAGGAAGCAGTTCCCATTTCGGCATGGTAAAGAGGCGGCAGGTAATAGCGCAAATCCTCCGTCACCACCCCATCGTCAGCGCGCAGACTCTCCAGCGCCGGGGGAAAAAGTTCGACGTTGACCCCGAGCAACTCCCGACCTTGTTCCATCAATTCGACCACCGGCAAATACACGTGGCCGCTGTCGGCGCACTGATCGAGCAAATAGCGAACGCCGGCTTTGATCCGCTCTTGGGAATCCAGCGCAAATCCGAGATTGCGGGCGATCAAATCCGCAGTCTGAAAACCAATGCCGCGGATTTCCCGTTCCAGGCGGTATGGATTTTCTCGCACCCGCTGGATCGCCTCCTCGCCGTATTGTTTGAATATTTTCACGGCATAACCCGTGGTGACGCCATGGGACTGCAGGAAAACCATGACATCCTTGATCTGCCGCTGATCTTCCCAGGCCTGGGCGATTAACTCCACCCGTTTCTGGCCCAGTTTGGGCACCTCGATCAGACGCAGGGGATCGGCGTCGATGATATCTAGGGTATCGGCGCCAAAATGGCCGACAATCCGCTTGGCCGAAACTGGCCCAACCCCTTTGATCAGGCCCGATCCCAGGTATTTCTGGATCCCCTCCAGGGTAGATGGATAGATCTGCTTGTAGGTTTCGATCTGGAACTGAGGGCCGTATTTGGGATGCTTCGCCCAAGTTCCTGCCACCTCCAGACTCTCTCCTTCTTTGAGCGAGGCCAGAGTACCCACCACGGTCAGCTTCTCCCCTTTCCCCTCGGGCACAAGACGGGCGATCGTATAGCCGTTTTCCGGGTTGTAGTAGGTAATCCGATCAATGTAGCCTTTGAGAGTTTCGGCCATAATGCCCTATTCCAGATACCTGTTGATAAGTGCCGACCAGGACTAATCTACACGTCCTACCAGCCCCGAGTCAAGCGGTATAAATCGGCCTTATCTATCGATTTTATTGTCAGTTGTGTAAACTTCTTGACAGTTGTATGCGGGCGTGCATATAGTTTTAGCTGTCACTGCTGAAGAACCATCAGCACCACCACAAAAAGGAAACGAGAAGAGACGATGAATATATATGATGAACTGGATGTCAAGCCCGTGGTAAACGCCATTGGCCCCCGCACCCTCCTGGGTGGCAACACGCCCTCCCCCGCCGTGCGCGCCCGCATGGATGAAGCCGAAGAATATTATGCCGACATGGCCGAATTATCGGCGGGGGCGGGAAAAAAGATAGCCCAGATGCTGGGTATCGAGGCGGCCATTGTCACTTCCGGCACAGCCTCCGCCCTGGTCCTCGGTGCCTCGGCCTGCATGACCGGTAAAGACATGGCGAAAATAGAGCAACTCCCCGATACTACAGGCATGCCCTTTGAGTTCATTATCCAGCGCGGCCTGCGTCTGAAATACGACCGCTGTATGACCCTTTCCGGCGGCAAACTGGTGGAGGTAGGCCAAGAAGAAGGGACCCGACCGGAGCACATTGAGGCAGCGATAGGTCCCAATACTGCCGGCATTCACTACTTCGTTCAAAGCAACCCGGACGTCGTTCCCCTCGAACAGGTGATCCAGATTGGGCGCGACCACGATATCCCCGTCGTCGTAGACGCCGCCGGCTGCGTCTATCCCCCTGAATTGCTCAGCAAATATGTCAAAATGGGAGCGGATCTGGTGGCCTACGGAGCCAAGTACTACGGCTCGGTGAACGCCAGCGGCTTACTCACCGGCAAAAAAGATCTGGTCGAGGCTGCCGCCATGCACAGTTTCGTCAGCTTTGAGTCGACCGAACTGCGGGCGTTGGGCCGGCCTATGAAGCAGGAGAGACAAAGTATTATAGCCGCTTATGCGGCGCTAAAAGAATGGCTGGCCATGGATCACGAGGCACGCTTGTCCGCCTGCGAAGCCCGCATCGCTGCGGTGCGCCAGGAGTTGAAAGATATACCAAATATCGAGTTGCTCGACCCGGCGCGCTCACGGACGGATCTATGGATTCGGGTCGATGCCGAAAAACTGGGGAAAACCGCTGCAGATGTAGTGCTTGAACTACGCCAGGGCAATCCCAGCATTTGGGCCCGCGAAGACAGCGGTGAAGACTATCTAAGCTTCTACTTCGGGGTCCTTCCAGAGGGCCAGGAAAATATAATTATACAAAGACTGAAAGATATACTCACATGAGGAATCCAAGATGACAAAAATAAAAACCCTCGTTTTCGGCGGTGGGGAAATTCACGACTGGCAGGGCGTTCAACCCCTGGTAGTGAATGCGCTCAGCGCGGCGGATGCACTGGAAATTACCACCGCCCAGGAAGATCTTTCAATCCTCGAAGCAGACAATCTCAGCCCCTACGATGTGCTGGTCTTTCACTACACCGTTGGCACTATTTCCGACGCCCAGCGCGACGGTCTATCGCAGTGGCTGGCCGCCGGCAAAGGCTATGTCGGCATCCACAGTGCGGCCGACTCCTTCCGCGGCGATCCCAATTACCGCAACCTGGTGGGCGGATATTTTCTCACCCATCCACCCTACCGCGAATATCAGGTGAGCATCAAAGACCCCGAGCACCCGATTACACAGGGACTGGACGAAGAGTTCATGGTCGCGGACGAACAGTACATTCTCGACTACGACCCCCGCGTCCACATCCTGGCCAATGCTCTTTGGAAGGGAGAAACCATGCCCGTCGCATGGACAAAATCGCATGGTGGGGGTCGCGTCTTTTATCTGGCGCTGGGTCACGATGCCCCCGCCTGTAAACATCCCGCCTTTTGCCAGTTATTGCTACAGGGCACCCTCTGGGCAGCTTCGTGAACCAGGCCGACTGCGACGCGATCATACTGGGGGGTGGCCACAACGGCCTGGTCACCGCCTGCTATCTGGCGGCAGCGGGGCTCGACGTTTTACTGCTCGAACGACGCACTGTGGTAGGTGGTGCGTGTCTGACCGAAGAATTGTTCCCCGGGTATCGATTCTCCGCCTGTTCTTATATATGCCACCTGCTGCAGGACAAGGTCATAGAGGACCTCGAATTGCGCCGCCATGGATTTGAGGTATTTCACCTGGATCCTTCTCGTTTTCAGCCCTTTCCCGATGGTTCGCGCCTGCTGGTCTGGGACGATGTGGAATCGACGCAAGCCGAAATCGCCCGTTTTTCCCGCCGCGATGCCGCTAACTACCCAAAATGGCTGACATTCTGGGAACGCGCTGCGGGTCTTATTTTTCCCTATTTTCTCAAGCCGCCCCCCAACCTGGGCGAACTGGCCCGAAAAATCCAGGGCACCGCTGATGAGGCCTTGCTGGACAGGCTGCTTACTGCCAGCATGAACGATATTCTGGCCGACTTTTTTGAGTCGGAGGCCATGCGTGCGGGCTTTATCCAGGCTCATGATGTCGGCGACCCCGGAGCCCCGGGTAGTGCCTGGTGCTACGCCTATATCAAGTGCAACATCTTTGGCAAAAGCGAAAATACCGGCATCGTCAAGGGGGGTATGGGCGGCATTCCCCAGGCCCTGGCCGCCGCTGCACGAACTCGAGGGGTGCGCATCAAGACCGGCGCCCTGGTCGAGCGGATCACCGCCGAGGCCGGCAGTGCCACCGGCGTCGTTCTGGCGGACGGCACCCAGATCCACAGCCGCATCGTGGTTTCGAATGCCGACCCCAAGCGCACTTTTCTAAAACTGCTTGCCGACGAAGAACTCGAACCCGCTTTTCGGCAGCGCATAAAAAACTTGAAAACCAACGCGGCCTATCTCAAATTCCACGCCGCCCTCAGCGATCTGCCCGATTTCGGGACCTTTTTCAACGGCGATTTTGACCCCCGCTACCTGGCCGAGGTCAAAATCTGTCCCTCTAGCAAATATTTCGCCCAAAGCTGGGAGGATGCCAGGCGGGGCCTGCCGGCACGGAGACCCGTTATGGAGGTCCAGATCCCCTCCGTCTACGATAAGAGCATGGCCCCCGAAGGACACCACGTAATGTCGGTATGGGCCCTCTATGCCCCCGTACATCTGCGCCTGGGGACCTGGGACGAGCGGCGCGAAGAAGTCGGCCAGCAGTTGATCAACGCCCTGGCGGAATATGCACCAAATCTGCGCGAGATCATTATAGACTGGTCGCTTTTCACCCCCCTTGACCTGGAACGGCGGGTGGCATTGACCGACGGCAATATCCGCCATCTCGATATCGTCCCTGGCCAGTTTCTGAACCAAAGGCCCCTGGAAGGCTGGTCCCACTACCGCACTCCCATCCGCAACCTCTACTTATGCGGCGCCGGCACCCATCCGGGGGGGGAGATCACCGGCGCACCCGGACACAATGCCGCAGCCATTATTCTATCCGATTGGTCTTAGCGCCCATTCACGACGATACTCTTTGCCCCTCAGGACGGGATGCCTTTCTCCTTTACCTTATATTTTAAAAGTCCCCTGAGTTGCAAAACCAATTTGTCAAAAAAAGCAGCAACCCCGTCGAACTAACCCCCAGCAAGGCGCCGGCCACCACCTGGGCGGGGGTGTGTACTTTTATATGTAGACGGGCCCAGGCCACCAGGGGCCAGGCCAGGACCAGAGGCCATGCGTGCTTTCCTGCGGCCACCAAGATGATCAATACGCCACCGCTGACAGCCACGGAGTGGATGCTTATCTTCCAGTATTTATTTATCTGCCAAACTAAAAGGGCATTGATAAAATAGGCCAGGCCCCCGCCAAGCATGAAGCCCGGGGCCCCAATCAGTCCCAAGCCTATAAATCCCAGTAAATAACTAAGTGCCCCGAGCAGGAGCAGCCTCGCTCTCTGCCTTTGCTCCGGCGGATACAACTCGCCGATATAACCGAGGCGCAACAAAAGATGCAGCGTCAACCCCGGCAACACGGCGTAAAAACCCACGCCGATCAAAGCGGCTACCCAGTTTCCGCCCAGCAGCCATCCCCCCACGCCGAATACCGCAAATGCGACAAGGGCCGGATTGAGCAGATGTGATATCAGGATGGCTACCCGGTCGAGTTTATTGCCTTCCACCAACTTTATTCCAACCCCCTGATAAATTTTCTTAAACTAACCCGAGCAAATTTCCAATATTAAGAAAGTCTACTTGGGGTAATATGATACTAATAAAAGCATTTTTCTTATATAAAAGCCACATAATTCGATTTTTTTCTAAAGAACATCCAAAAACACGTCGATATTAGAAGCATAAATACTAAAAGATACCACATTGATCTATAAAAATTTACTTAGCATTTTAAAGAATCTTTCTCGATATAGGCATTCTTAACTCGTCTCACTTTTTGCTTGTCACAACCTTTTACCTCCCTTCGGGACAAGAAGGTTGCAGAACTTTAAAGGAGGTAGTCAATAGAATGCCCCGCAGATTGCGGGACTGATCTTTCCGACCTTTAATGAAGTTACCCACAGGCACCCTACCCGTTGATAAAATGCCTGGCTGGGTCTTGGTCTTGCTCACGGATGATTAACATCATAGCTGGAAACAAGGAGGTTTCTAATGCCATTACGGGTAAATAATAACATTGCAGCAATCAATTCACGTAGAAGGCTGAACGCCAACAACCGGGATTTGACTCTCAGGTTGGAGCGACTGTCTTCTGGCCTGAGAATAAACCGCGCTGCGGATGATGCAGCCGGCCTCTCGGTGCGAGAAGGCATGCGGGCTGAAATCAGCGGTTTGAAAATGAATGTCAAGAACGCTGAACAGGCCACTAACCTTCTACAGGTCGGCGAGGGGTCGCTCAACGAGATCAACGCCATGCTGATCCGCATGCGCGAACTGGCCGTGCAGTCGGCCAACAGTACTCTCAATGATCAGAACCGGGAATCGGTCCAGGCCGAATATACTCAGATCATTGAAGAAATCGACCGCATTGCCAAATCCACGACCTACAATGACCAGGTCCTACTAACCGGATTTGGCAACGCCGTCTCTGTCTCCGCCCAAACATCCGCGAGTGACGGTTACCTCGGGAACAGCACCGCGAAAGCAGGTTATGCCACGGGCGTCACAAATATCAAGTTATCCGGGGCCCAGGCGGGAACCTATGAATTTGACGACGAGCCCACTGCTGATACGAACGGTCAGCGTCATATTACCCTGAGCAATGGCACCGTAAGCCAGACTATCAGTATTGGCACACTGCTAGACGGCAATGTTGTAGCTACCGGCACCAAGATAGTAGCCAACTTCGACCGCCTTGGCATACAGGTTACCCTGGCAGGAGAACAGATTATCGAGCAAGAAGATGGGACGGCCATAACCGACTCGGGCTACAAGGATGGAGACTTGGACACCAAGAAAATCCTTATAGAGGAAGGCACCGGCGGTTCCTTCCAGGTCGGACCGGACGACGGTGTCGACAACCGCATAGAAACCACCCTCGAAGACATGACTGCCAGTGGCGCCTTCCTCAACGTCGACGAGAGTTCTGTCAGCACAATAAACGACGCACGGGAAGCCATTACTAAACTCGATCTGGCCATTACCAAGGTTTCCGGCCAACGCGGCAATCTTGGCGCATGGATGAACCGCTTGGCTTTCACCATCTCCTTCACCGAGAACGAGATCGAAAATATCCAGGCCTCGGAAGCTT
>CAXFTV010000802.1:0-12824 GCA_964005845.1 uncultured bacterium | reverse complement strand
TTGCATGCCCATGGTGTTTAGGTCGCGGGTGGTGAAGTGGGGGATGAGTTCCAGGCCGTCGCCACTCTCAGGCGTCCAGTTCAGATGTTGGCGCAACAGGGATATAAAGTCGCCCGGCGGCATGAGCGGGATACCGCGGGATCCATCGGTAATATCCAGGGCATCGGCCCGTCCAGATGCCGCCAGGGCAGCGACAAAGTCGATCTTTGACTGCAATGTGCGGGGGGCGGTGCCCCGGGCCGGCAGCAACTCGACGCTGACGGCAAATTCCCCCTCCTTGATTTTGCGGGAAAATTCACCATTTCTTCGTTTGCGGTCGTCACCGGTGGGTTCACCGGCTTGCAGGGATGCCAAGTTGATGGTTGGGCTACCAGTCTGGCGACCCTGCAGGTAGTTGTGCATCTCGTTGATATGATCCGGGTGGACTTCGCAGCAACCGCCGAGCAAGTGGACGCCCCGCGCCGAAAAAGTGCGAGCTAACTTGCCCATGAATTCGGGGTTGACGCCGGTCATGTAGCGATGCCCAATGCGCTGAAAACCCCCGGCATTGGGCATCGCTGCAAGGAGCAACTTCCCCTCTTTGACGGCATCGAGTTCCCGCACCGCGTCGGCGAACGCGGTGGCCTCCCAGGGAGAACAGCAGTTTGCGCCAATTACCTGGGCCCCCATGTCCGCTGCAGTCTTTGCAAAGACCAGAGGGTCCTGGTCCCAGCCCTCGCCGGTTTGGTGTAGAGCCATCTGGATAATCAATGGAGGATGTTTGGAAAATTCTCCAACGAGGTCGAGCAGGGCCATTAGATGGGGTAAAAAGCTAAAGGTTTCCAGTAACAGGGCATCGACGCCTTCGGAGATCAGGGCCTGGATCTGCTCGCGATAAACTTCTTTTATTTCTCTGGGTGACTCGCGGCCTGAAAAAGTGGGGCCAATGGAGCCCAAAACAAAATAGGGACCCTGCTGCCGGGTCTGGGTGCGAAAGGAAGCTATGGCCTGGCGCGCCAGATTTACCCCGGCGCGATTCAATTCTTCGATGCGCTGTCCCTCGCCTAGCGGATCCATATGGGTGTGGTTGGCTCCGAAGGTATTGGTCGTCAGACAACGGGCTCCAGCCTGCAAATAGGCAAAGTGCACCTCGCGGATGAGCTCGGGCTGGTGGAGGCTGAGGGCTTCGTAGACGTGATTGGTCTCGGAAAGACGGCCGGTACGGGAAAATAGGTAGGAGCCCATGGCGCCGTCGGCCAGCAGTGGTCCCGCTCTGAGGGTGTCGAGAAATTCGCTCATTTTATCCTTGTCGTCTAGGTGGAGGGGGGGGCAATTTGTTCCAGGTGACCAAGAACCTCCCGGGGCTGGATCCGATTTTTGAAGAAAAAAACTTCTCCCGCAACATCGGAAAAATCCTCTTCGCTGACGTTGAGATCGCGCGAAACCGCCACGATGAGATCCTTGCGCCGGGCTTTTTTCAACTTTTCTAGTTTGCGGCGCAGGTAGTCCGGGCGCCAGAAGCCGACAATTTCCAGCAGGGCGGTGCGACCGCTGGGATGGCGGAAGGTGAAGTCCGGGATCATGACGGTTTCCTTGAGGTTGATTATCTCGCTCTCGCGTTCCAATTCCCACTCGGTTTTGGCGGCATCAAAGCGCCGGGCGAAGGTTTCTTCCAGGAGCGAATCGTAGATTGTCTGATCGCGGTAGTGGGAGTTCAGGGGGGCGCTGTCATCGATGATGAACTCCTGGCGGCGACCGTCGGGGCGCGGGATTTCGGCACGCATCTGCCAGCGGGTGCACAGCAGTAGCGCCGGCAAAAATACCGCCATCTGGAAACCGTACTTCTGCGAGTGCCGGAACATGCTGAGTGGGCCATCGAGGACAATTTCGTAGCCGGCGTCGAGGTCGCCGTTTATGGCGTGGATCAAGCGGTAGAACTTGATGAATTTAAAAAGCTGTTTGTAGCGCGCTGGAATGTTGCGGTAGAGGCTCAATTCGAGACGCTCGCAGCGGTAGAGCATGGCCTGAGCGAGGGCTACATTGTAGCGCTCGAGGAGAAAGTTGGCGCTGGGCGGTTCAAAGGTCTGGAGGCGGTGATTTTCGGCTAGGTCGGCGTAGAGTCCTTCTTCGACCTGGTCTGTACTAATCTGGTATTTTAGGGCTACCTGCTCCAGAATATGTTCGCGGGTGATGGGATAGATGAGGTTGGGTTCGCAAATCACAGGATGGTTCTCGCGGCTCAGGGCAAAGGTTTGCTGGCGCAAGTCTGTTGGCGGCACCGCACTGGTAATGTGGAATTCGCAGCGATCGTCAAATAGCAGTTTGGCCAGGCCCCGCTGGATGCGGTAGTCGGTCCGGTCCCCGGCGTATTGATCCAGGGCAGCCTTTAGAGCTTTGCGGGTCCGGCCCTGGTGGCGGGCGAAAATATCTATCAGGTCCAGGGCCAGCTGTTGGTACTTTGGGCTGGCCACGTCAATGTAGCGGGGCTCGATATAGGGCCCCTTTGAACGGGTGAGCAGGAGATCGGTGGTAAGCATCAGGCGGTGGACTTTGTATAGGCGGGATGGCGCCTTCGCCGGGCGCTGATGCGGTCCTCCACCGTATCTTTGGAGACCACTTCGTAGAGCACGGCCTCCTTGCCCTCGCGCTGGCGCAGGATGCGGCCCAGGCGCTGGACGTGCTCGCGGATTGTGGAACTGCCGGAGAGTACCACTGCCACGTTGGCGGCGGGAATGTTGACCCCTTCATTGAGTACCTTGGAAGTGACCAGGGCCAGGTGGGCACCCTGGTTAAAGTCTTCGAGCAGTGCCTTGCGCTCTTTGGTACGGGTCTGGTGGGTGATGGCCGGGATCAGGAAAGTGCGCGATATCTCGTACACCGTTTCGTTGTCGTTGGTGAAGATGAGCGTGCGGTCGCGTGGATGGGCTTTGAGAATATCTTCGAGGACCCGTAGCTTGGAGGTGGTCCCCAGGGCGATTTTGCGGTGCTGGCGGTAGGCCAGCATGGCGCGCCGGCCGGCGCTGGAGCGGGCGGAGAGTTGGACGAACTGCTGCCATGACTTGAGCGAACCGAGCTTGACGTTTTTGCTTGTGAGAAAGTTCTGGTATTGGGTGCGGGCGGCGTCGTATGCGGCGCGCTCCTCGGCGATCATCTGGACCTGGCGGCGTTCGACTCGGTAGGTGGCCAGGTATTCACCTGAAAGATCGCGGATGCCCTTTTCGTAAACGATGGGGCCCACCAGTGTGTCGAGGAGGACGTGGCGCCCATCGGCCCGTTCGGGGGTGGCGCTGAGACCCAGACGGTAGGGTGCTATGGCCATTTCTGCAGCGTGGCTGTACATCGCCCCGGGTAGATGGTGGACCTCATCGAAAACCACCAACCCGAAGCGGTTGCCGTAGCGCTCCATGTGGAGGTAGGCGCTGTCGTAGGTGGATACGGTGAGGTCGTGGATTTCATGGTAACCACCTCCAAGCAGGCCCACCTCGACTCCAAAGGCTGTGCACAGTAGATCATACCACTGATTCATCAGGTCGATGGTGGGCGCGACCACGAGAGTGCTGCGCTGTGCGTCCGCGATGGCCATGAGTCCAACCTGGGATTTGCCCGAGCCGGTGGGCAGGACGACGACCCCACGCCTTTGGTGTCGCCGCCAACCCTCCAGGCTCTCCTGCTGGTGCGGATGGGGCAGGAGCGGGGAGTTGAGCTGCAGCGAGAGAGTATTGTAGTTCGGGGCCCTGTTTGTATACTCTGCCCGGGCCTGGCGCAGAAAGTCTAGGGTATCGCGATAGAAGAGGGCCTGGGCGCGCCACTGATCTACCCGCGCATCCCAAACAAAGGCTGGGGGCAGCGGCTCGCTTGGCGCAAAATCGCGCAGCAGCAAGGTGCCATCTTCAAAGGTCAGGCGCATGGCGGAGTTGGTTATTTAGAGGGTTTTTATTGATCTTATCTGGTATTAATGATAAATTGGAAACAGGGACGCAGCAAGGTGGGGCGGTCCACGCGGAGCAGACCATGTTCAAAGGTAGCGCGGCGCTCGAACCCGGGGGAAAGATGGCTACCGGAGGGGCAAATCTGCTCGACAAGGTGGGCGGCTACCCGAAGGGCTAGCGGTTTCACTGGGACCGCTATTCGCGGCTGGACTTTCCCAACCGAATGTTATTAAGGGCAACATATCAAGGTTAAGGCCGCAGAAAATTGGCGCTTTGGCCTGGGTGTGGTTTTTATTGGTTTTTTTGCTAGGGGAAAAATAATGGCGTCGACAAGGCCGAACATACTGTGGATATGTACTGACCAGCAGCGCTACGATACCATAGGGGCACTGGGCAATCCACATGTTTCCACCCCCAATATCGACCACCTGGTGGACACGGGCGTAAGTTTTACCCATGCCTTTTGCCAAAGTCCAATTTGCACCCCCAGTCGAGGTAGTTTTTTGACTGGAATGTACCCCAGTGCAGTCCACGTCAACGGCAATGGCAACGACTATTTCCCCGCTCATCCGCCCCTTGTAACCCGGCTGCTAGCCGATGCCGGTTACGATTGCGGCCTGATTGGCAAGTTGCACCTGGCTGGCGCCTACGGGCGCATCGAACCCAGAGTCGACGACGGCTATCGCTACTGGCAATACAGTCACGCGCCGCGCGACGACTGGCCCGAGGGGCATGGTTACGCCGATTGGGTGCGCCAGAAAGGTGTGCAGTTAAAAGACCTGATCAAGGATCTTCAGGGGGTTCCGGCCGAACTTCACCAGACTACTTGGTGTGCCGAGAAAACCATTGAATTTATCCAGCAGGAGCGCCAGGGCCCCTGGCTGGCAAGCGTAAATATTTACGATCCCCACCCGCCTTTCAACCCCCCTCAGTCCTATCGCGAGCTCTTCGATCCGGCTCAGATGCCGGGGGCGCTTTTTCGCGACAGCGATCTGGATCAACAGGCCCGGCTAGCGGCAGTTGATTTTCAATCACAGGGGCGCCATCCAGACGGTCTGGACATCAAAAGTCCGATCTTGGCCTTCAGTCCCGAGCGTGAGGGCAAAGCCGATCCAGAGGCGGCTGGGGGGACCGATTCGCGCACCTTGCAGGCGGCCTATTACGCCATGATAAAATTGGTTGACGACCAGCTGGGCCGGATCTTGGCGGCGCTGGAGGAGAGTGGGCAGCGCGACAACACAGTGGTGATTTTTACCAGCGATCACGGCGAGATGCTGGGCGATCACGGTTTGATTCAGAAGGGGTGCCGTTTTTATGAGGGATTGGTGCGTGTACCGCTGATATTTTCCTGGCCCGGGGTTTTTGCCGCCGGTTTGCGCAGCGATGGCCTGGTGGAATTGCTGGACAAAGCGCCCACATTGTTGGATTTAGCTGGTTTGGAGGTGCCCGGGAGGATGCAAGGGATCTCCCTTTTGCCCATCCTGAAAGGGGAGGCCGATTCTGCCATACACCGGAATTCAGTTCGCTGTGAGTACTACAACGCACTGGAAATGCCCAACCAGAGCTTTGCCACCATGTACCGCGATGAGCGCTACAAACTGGTGGTTTACCACGGCTGCAATTATGGCGAGCTTTACGATTTGCAGGAAGACCCCGAAGAATTCGAAAATATGTGGGACGAAACTGAGGCGCAGCCCCTTGTGCTCGAAATGCTCAAGCGCAGTTTTGATGCATCAATGCTTGCTATGGACCGGGGACCTGAGCGCATAGGGCCGATGTGAGCTATGGATGCAGTGGAAAATAGACAGTCACAATTAGTAAGGCGCGGAATTGTCCGCTTAGGGGAGGGGGTCAGCGAAGTTTGCCAGGACACCCTGACCGTGGAAGAACCCCTGGAGATTCGCATAGGTACTCAAGCCATAGCCGTGATTATGCGAACGCCGCGCGACGATTTCGATCTTGCTGCCGGTTTTCTCTTTACCGAGGGGTTGATAGACAGCTGTCGCGATCTGGCTCAAATCTCCTATTGTAGTAATGCGACCCCACCCAATCTCGAGAACGTAATTGAAGTGCGTTTGACCCAGGGGGTGGAATTTGATTCTGCCCAGTTGAAGCGCAACTTTTATGCCTCGTCCAGCTGTGGAGTATGCGGCAAGGCCAGCATCGAAGCCATCACCCAAAGGATTTCCGCCATGACGGTCGATTTCCAGGTGGAGCTCGAGGTGCTGTATAGTCTGGATCACAAGCTGCGCGCCGCACAAACCGTATTTGCGCAAACCGGTTCGCTGCACGCTGCCGGATTGTTTGACGAGTGCGGAGAACTGCTAGTCTTGCGCGAGGACGTTGGGCGGCATAATGCCGTCGACAAAGTGGTGGGCTCGTTTTTGCTCCGGAATAAGCCGATCCCGCCTCGCTCCATCCTTCTGGTCAGTGGTCGGGCCAGCTTCGAAATCATCCAAAAAGCCCACAGTGCGGGGATTCCCATCGTGGCAGCAGTTTCAGCTCCTTCAAGTCTAGCAGTAGATCTTGCCAGTGAAGGGGGCATGACCCTTTTGGGGTTCCTGCGCGGAAGCAGATGCAACATATACACCGGTGAGCAAAGAATCGCCACCTAAAATGGGAGGCTCAGATGGCCAAAAAGAAAACCTTGAAAAAACCCCAACTCCACCTTTGTGCTGCTGGTTGGACATTGACCAATTATCCCTCGGAAAAGAAGCAGTGGTCCAACGAAATTAAAGTGAAAAGGGCAAAGGAGGCCGGTTTTGCCGGATTTAGCGCCGGGGCCGATGCGACGCTGGTAGCGGCGTTGAAAAAGCATGAAATGCCCCTGGTCGGTGGGGTGGATATTGCCTCGGTAGCCGAGGCCGAGGGCAAATTGGCCCCCTTCAAGGCCGCCGGTGCCATGCACATCAATGTGCAGTTGTGCGATCACGATAGTAGCTTGGATGATGCTCTCAAAGTAGCTCGCAAAGTTATTCTCGTGGGCAGGGCTCTGGGGATCAAGCCGGCTATCGAATTGCATCGCGATACCTTTACCGAAACGCCGGAAAAGGCATATGGACTGGCGCGGGCATACGAGAAGCTTCACAAAGAAAAACTCAGAATGAACTTCGATCATTCGCACCCGGCCATAATCAAGCAATTGCGGCCGGACAGCTATTGGGAGCGGCTCTCCCAGCGCATTGATCTATTGCGCATGAGTGAGTTGATCCATTTGCGTCCCTTCACGGGTAGCCATTGCCAAACGCCTGTTACCAATGGCCGGGGCAGACTGGACCTGGATTTTGAGACCTGGCGGGATTGTTTTTGCAAACCAATGCTGCAGTCCTGGCTCTCAGGGGCACGGGCTGGCAAAGAGCTTTGGGCCGTAATTGAACTGGGCCCCAAAGGTTCGGGTTACGGGATGGATTGTTTTCCAGATATATGGAAAGATGCAATCGCAGCGCGGGCAGAGATAGAAAAATTGTGGAAGAATTTGCTTCGCAAGTGGAAAAAATAAAAACGCGCGCTCTTTCCTTTTTGGGGCCGGGAAAGAGCGCGCTAGCGGGTACCACTCAGAGATACTTCTCTTGAAGCAATCCTCGTGCCAGTCTTTTGTGTCAACTTGTTTTTTTCGTAAATTTATAATAAATAAATCCTTATGGCGGTCATTGTGCCTTTGGTACAGATGTGCCGGGAAAATTAGGGGCAACTTTTTTCCACTTGGACCAATTATTTTTCTCACTGATGGAGTTCCCTGGTTTCTGCAGCTGGCGCTCGTTGGATCCGTTTAATAAGACTTTCAAAATGAGCTTATAGAACTTTTCGCTGGTGGGCCTGGGCTTTTGGGGATTTTGCCAGACACAGTTGTAGGCGGTATTGGTGCTAGGTATCGAAAACTGAACATCTGGGGGATCTTGGGGCAACTTATTCGGCAGCGGTTGAATTTGACATAAAGGTATTGAATAGATTATATTTAGATAGATTCTCAAAGTGTGTTGAATAGCTTTTTTTCATCCCTGGCGGAATGCAAATATGGAGTGGACCATTGTTGCCTTTTTATTGGTCGTGCTTACCCAGTTGATAACCAAGTTGCGCCTTAGGAAGCTGAAGGCTAAACTCGACGAAATACAGCCTCATATCGAAAAAGTTCGGGGCAATCTTCACGAAGCTGAAAGAGATTTTGAGCTGCTCAAACTCAAGTCCTCCGACAGTGAGGTGCGCCTGACCCACCTCAAAGATGCGGTTAGAGAGCTCGAAAAGCGCCTCAGGGAGCCGAAGGTCGTCGATCCTTCAGCCGACGAAAGGGCGCGTTTATCGGCCGAAGCGGCGAGCCCCATTGATTTGGAGGGGTGAATTTTCTCTGTCTGCTCGAAATGGTTGAGAATTGTTTTTCCTACCCGGAAAATTTGCCGCGGGTGGGATATTTTTTTGCCAAATAAACAGAGTTCATAAATGAAAGGAGTCCGGCCCGGTCGGGTTGGCAGGTATGAGCGAAGGGGTTAAATTCGGGGCGAAAGACGAAAAATTAGTCGATTACAAGGCCCATTACCAGGCTGATGCCGAAGCCATCTTGGATCCGGAGGAGCTGACCCCGTTGCGCCGCACTTCAGAGTACAGGCGCCTTACCGGGCTGGTCGGGCTGCTGCGCCTCCAGCCGGGCGAAAAATTGCTGGATAGTGGTTGCGGGTCCGGCTGGTTGGCCGCACTGGCGCAGAGGGCCGGAGCCAGGGTGTGGGCTATGGATATTGCTCCGGCCGGTGTCTCTGCCGCACGGGAGCGCTTTCCCGACGCCGGCTTTTTCCAGGTCGGCGATGGCTACCATCTACCTTTTGCCGCAGCGAGTTTTGATGCTTTGGTCCTTTCCGAGGTAGTCGAGCATCTAGAGGATATCGAGGCGGCATTTGCCGAAGTGCGGCGGGTGCTGCGGCCGGGAGGCCGTGTTCTGGTCAGCGTACCTTACCGCGAAACCATTCTCCAGCACCTCTGTATTCACTGCAATCAGTTTACCCCTGCCAATGCTCACCTGCACCGATTCGACGAAAAGAAGTTGGCGGATTATCTGGAGAGCCAGGGGTTGGCCGTCGAGCAGGTTCTGCTGCTGACCAACAAGTTGTTGGAACTAGCCGGTTTTCCTCGCTGGAGTCGGCGCTGGCCCTATTGCTGTTGGCGCTTTTTCGACTGGTTGTTCAACAAGCTTACCGGAAAACCTGCCTTTTTATGTCTGCTGGCCACCAGGACGGGCTGAAAATGGCGCGCGGCAGCCTGACTCGTCGCGTCGGCGTCGTAGCTATTGGCCGCGCTGCGAGCACTTTCAGCATCCTGGCGGTAAACGCCTTGCTGACGCGGGCCTGGCCCGAACCTGAATTCGGTGCCCAATTCGCTGGATTTAGCGTCGTCTGGATGCTGGGCAATACCCTGGTGCCAATTTTTCTTTTAGGTCTTCCAACCAGCCTGTTATATTTTTTTCCACGCCGTGAAAAGGAAAATCGGCGTGCCCTGGTACGGCAAATTTTTTTCTGTCTGCTCGGTTCCGGGGTGTTGTTAGTGCTGCTGCTCTGGCTGGCTGGGTCGCGAGTGGCAGACGTGCTGGAAATAGAAAGTGCGGCTGGAGCTTTTGATCTTGGAATTTTCCTGCTGCCCTTTTTGCCCTACGTTTTTTCACTCGTCGCAGGGGGGGGGATCGAGGCGGTTCTGGTGGCGGCGGGGCGGCCACATTGGCAGGCAGGCCTGGCCCTAATTCAGGCGGCGGCGCTCGTGGGCGTAGCCGCTTTAGCCAGGTGGCTGAGCCTCGATGCCCAGCAGGTGCTGCTAGCTTTTTCGCTCCTGGGCACCATGCGCTTACTGGCTGGCTTGTGGTTGGTCGGGAGGATTCTAGGTTATGCAGGGGGCGCTTCGAGAGCGGGTCTGGGTGAATGTCTTAGATATACCTGGTCGATCGGTCTCAACGATGCGGTCGGCAGCATGTCGCGCTCGGTCGATCGTTTTGTCGTCTTGTCTTTTTTTCAGTTGGAGCAATTTGCGCCCTATCACCTCGGGGCCATAGAGGTTCCGGTCAGTCTTTTGCTGGCTGCTGCAGTAACCGTGCTGGTGCCCGAAGTGAGTCGACTTTACCAGCATGGGCAAATGGAGGAGATCGGCACTTTGTGGCATCGGGCGGTGAGCCGGCTGTCGTTATTGGTTCTCCCCATATTCTTCTTCTTGTTTTTCTTTGCCGATGCGCTTATCGCAGTGTATTTGGAAAAGGGCTATCGGGGCAGCACGGAGTGGGTCTTCCGAATTTTCCTGCTGGCACTGCCGTTGCGCTGTGCCATTTACAATCCATTTTTGGTGGGGATGGGCAAGGCATCCTGGGCTCTGTGGGGAGGTTTGGGGGATCTGTTGCTCAATGTCGCTCTCAGCATTGCTTTTGTGTTGATTTTGCAAAGGGTTCAGCCGCAGTGGGCTCTGTTGGGTCCGGCCCTGGCCACGGTTGTTGCAACCTACGTGCAAGTGGCCTTCCTCGTGGCGTTTATCGGCCGTCACCTGAAGTGGAGACTTACCCGTTTGCTGCCGTGGAAATTTCTGTTGCGCATGGCCTTTTTTTCCTGTGTGGCCGCTCTGACCGGACTTTGGGTCGCCAGTTTTGTGGTGCCACCTCTAGCCAAGTTGTTTCTTGGAGGATTCGTATTTGGGGTGGTGTTGGCCCTTTTGGTTGGTCGGCAGGCCCAGAGGCGGGCCGAAGCCGTGCAGGTATTCAAAGACCTGTTCAGAATTTGAGGGATTGGCATGGAGGTTTTTTTAAATCGGCGCGGGGTCGGACTGGCGCTGATTATTTTTGTCGGTTGTGTGGCTTTTCACAATACCTTTGAAAATAGTTTCCACTACGACGACGATCATTCTATACTGCAAAATCCCCACATTCGCTCGCTGCAAAATATTCCCGCCTTCTTCGTCGACCCAGCTTTGTTTTCAGGTTTGCCCGAAGCCAGCATGTACCGGCCCCTCGTGCTGGTTAGCTATGCCTTCAATTACGCCTGGGGCCAGTACGAAGTAACTGGTTATCACTTCTTCAATCTGCTTTTGCACCTGGTCAATACCTGGCTGATCTGGAATTTGGGGGGACGGCTACTGAGAAACCCCCAGGGCGCTCTATTTGCCGCATTATTTTTTGCCCTCCACCCTATAATGAGCGAGCCGGTCAATTATATAAGCAGCCGATCTTCGCTGCTGGCCACGGTTTTTTACCTGTGGGGATTTCTGGTCCTGCTAAGGGCGGTGGAAACCCCTTTCAATCGTGGCAAGGCAGGGCAAATTGCGCTGCTCTACCTGGCGGGGCTGGGGTCGAAGTCGATAGCCTTTAGCTGGCCCCTAATTGCTCTGGTCTATATGCACCTGCTGGCCGCGCGCCGGATCTGGCGCCTGCTGCTAGCCCCCCTTCTTCTGAGCGCCGCTTACCTGCTATTTACCCGGGCGATCGTCGGCAAGGCACTTTTGGAACCTGTGCGCAGCCACTTTGTTCAATGGGCTACTCAGATCAAAGCGTTGAGCTTTTATTTGTGGGCGGTGATCCAGCCCGTCCAGCTAAGTGTCGAACCCCAATTCCAGCTGGCGCGGAGTTTGCTCGATTGGCCGGTGGTTCTCGCTGGGGCGATGGTGCTATCTCTGGTCCTGTTAGCGCTTTGGGGCAGAGCGCACAAGCCGGTGGTTGCCTTTGGCATGGCGTGGTTTTTTCTGACCTTATTACCTTCTTCGTTGGTGCCCCTATTTGTCCTGGTCAACGAGCATCGTCTCTATTTGCCAATGGCCGGAGCCGCCTTGGCTTTTGGTGCCCTATTGCCGCAAAGGAGGCCGTGGACTTGGGCTCTAGGGGCGGGGCTTTTAGCGATTTTTTTGCTGCACTGCATTCAGCGCAACGAAGTCTGGAAGAGCGAGGAGACTTTGTGGGCCGACGCGGTTGCACGGGGTCCCGCCATGGCAAGGCCCCATGCGAATTTGGGCAAGGCATATTTGGAGCAGGGACGATATCGAGAAGCGGTGGAAGCCAGTCGGCGGGCCATCCAAATTGATCCGCTCCTGGAGCGGGCCTATTACAATATCGGCACCGCCTACCTGGGTCAGGGAAAGCACGAACTGGCGATCGCCCACTACCAGCGCGCGCTCGAAATACAGCCTGCCCTATTTGAGGCGCAGAACAATCTGGGGAATGCCTTTCAGGAAGCCGGCCGTCTGGACGAGGCAGTGCAAGCGTACAAAAAGGCGCTTGAATTTTTGCCTCAGGCCCAGGTTTTTCACAATCTGGGCGGCGCCCTGCTGCGCCTCGGGCGCTCCGACGCGGCCGAGGTCGCGTTTCGCCGGGCGCTGGACTTGCAGCCGGGCATGCGGGAGTCCTATAAGGGGTTGATAAAAGCCTGCCATGCTGGTGAAAAGTTGCAAACCGTTCTCGAAGTAACCCAAAAGGCCCTGGAGCACTGGCCGCAGGATGCCACATTCTGGTTGCTGGCTGGGGATGCCCACATGGCGCTGGGTCAGGATTACCAGGCGGCTCTGGCCTACCGGAAGGGGGGGCAGAATGGGGCTGCCATACAGATGCGCCTGGGCGACGAAGCGCGCAGGCGCGGGGATTGGGAGCGGGCTCGCAAACACTACCAGGGCGCTCTGAAGGAAGGCGGTGAAGACGCACAGATCTACAATGCCCTTGGTGAGATTTGCCGTGCCCAGGAGCAGATTGCCGAGGCCTTGCAGTTTTTTCGCCAGGCCATTCGACTCGATCCCCAGATGGCCCTGGCTTTTGCCAATATCGGCCGTACTTACCTGAAATACGGGGGGCCGCTGGAGGCCATAGCAGCCATGCGGCGAGCGGTGGAATTAAAAGAAGACGAGGGGGTATTCCGGGCTTTGCTGGCGGATGCTTATAGCAAGGCCAACAGGTGGGAAGAGGCTTGCGAGGCATATCGT
>CAXFTV010000801.1:0-6217 GCA_964005845.1 uncultured bacterium | reverse complement strand
CGCATCAGCATAGCCTATACCCGCGCCATTGTCGCAGCTATCCTGGACGGCAAACTGAGTTCGGCGACTACCCGGGAGGACCCCGTCTTCGGCATTGCCGTACCCACGGAATGCCCGGACGTCCCGGCCCAAGTGCTGCAACCGCGCTCGACCTGGAAAGATCCGCAGGCCTATGACGAGAAAGCGCGCCACCTGGTGCAACTCTTTACCGAACACTTTGCCAAATACGAAGAATTCGCCGCAGAATTGCAAACGGCAGGTCCCAGAAGCAAGTGATAACCAGGATAGAAGACCCGGCACGAGCTTCGCTGCACAGCATGAACGCGAATTTTATTTCAGCAAGGGTAGGATAGTGAGAACTTTTCAGGAGGCCGCGCTTTTCAAGTTGGAATCCGACTCGGCTGCGGGCATACTCAGGGTGGGCGGAATGGCCACTCCGCCGGACAGCATCATCTGGAAAGCCGACTCGACGCTCAAGTCGGTAGGCCGCAATTGATCCGCCGGAACGATCAGGACAAAACCAGTAGTGGCATTGGGAGCGGTCGGTACAAAGATGCTGTGGGCCGATCCCAGCTCTCCCGAATTTGGCACATCGCCAGCAAGAAATGCCACCACCCACACGCCCTTGCGCGGGTATTCTACCATGACCACCTTCTTGAAACCGACCTTGTCCGGCGACATCATGGTGTCCATCAACTGCTGTACCGGAGCGTATATCGTGCGCACTAGAGGAAGGCGCTCCAGGGTCTGCCGACCGCTTTGCAGCAAGCGTTTGCCCACCACGTTGGCGGCAATAATGCCCACGACCCATACGATGGCAAAAGTGAGCAGGAAACCCAGGCCCGGGATATGGAAATCGGCATAGCCCAACCGGGCGGCGAATTGGGTTATCAAAGGCACGGAAATACCATCGGCCCAATCGAATATCTTCTGCAGCGCCCAGAACGTGACCCACAGGGGAACGATGACCGTGATACCGGCCGTGAGCGTCCGGCGGAATTTGGTCAGCGGGCGAACTCTGTGCTCCTGGCCTGCTCTATCGGGTTGGCTATCCATTCATTTCCCGCTGCTATAACAGCTGTGGTTGGCA
Organism: uncultured bacterium; assembly: GCA_964005845.1. GTDB lineage: Bacteria > Latescibacterota > UBA2968 > UBA8231 > UBA8231 > CAXFTV01. The sequence goes on along the minus strand of CAXFTV010000801.1, from coordinate 5,127 downwards.
ATAGGCAAAAGATATTTAATATCTTTCCCACAAAGACCACTGTCAACTTTAAAGGTTCCTCGCCTGACAGTTCAGCAATCCCCATCCTCAGATTATGACCGCGCCAACGAGCTGCAAAAAACTCGCTCCAGATCTGTTTCTCTTTGCCGATGCCTGCAATGTCTATCTCCTGCGCTACGGAGACCGGGCTATAGCCATCGATTTTGGGACCAGCCGCTGGCTATCACATCTGGACCAGATCGGCGTCGCCCAGTTAGAGCACGTGGTGCTCACCCACGCCCAGCTGGGAACCCTTTGCGAGCCCGGCCCGACCACGCCAGACGCTGCTGCACCACAACTATAAAAACCGGGAAGTGACGCTCCTGGTATCTCCCCGCGGCCCCAAGGGCTGGAACCCAACTCCCGCCCGGCGCAGGATGCGCGTTCCGGCTGGCAAGAGCCGCAAGCTGAACTTTGCCTTGCAGATTCCCCGGAACGTCGATAAAGGGCGCTACCTCATCGCCGCAGAGGTGGAACTGGACGGCCATCCCCAGGGCGAGGTATGCGTGGCCCTGATAGACATTTAACCTGTTGACACAAACGCTCCCGCTCCCTACTATCCCCCCATGCGCACGGCCCTACTCCTCAGCGGCGGCATGGACTCCGCCACCTGCCTGTGGTGGGTGCAGAAAAACCACCCCGGCGAAATCCATGCCATCAGCATCGACTACCAGCAGCGCCATCGCGTCGAACTGGATTACGCTGCCCGGCTGGCCGCCCGCGCCGGAGTCCACACCCATAAAGTCATCGAACTCGATCTCGCCAGCATCGGCGGTAGCCCCCTTACCGATGCGCGGCTGGAAGTGCCCGCCGCACAGGAAGAACGCCAGGGGACCACTGTGGTCCCCTTCCGCAATATGCTCTTTGTGACGCTGGCGGCCGCCTACGCCGAAACCCAGGATATCCAGGATCTGTACATCGCCCCGGTGCGCGACGATTATCAGGCCTACAGGGACTGCCGGCGGCCCTTCTACGACAGCCTGGAAAAAAGCCTGGGGCTGGGCGCCACCGAGGAACGCCCTTTCCGGCTCCATACGCCCTTTGTGGACAAGTGGAAAAGCGCTGTCATCGCCCTGGGACTGGAGCTGGGAGTACCCTACGAAATCACCCACACCTGCTACGAGGGCCTGCGGCCCTCCTGCGGCCGTTGCGATGCCTGCAGCGAACGCATCGAAGCCTTCAGGGCAAACAAAGCGCGCGATCCCCTGGAATACTGCATCGATATCCCCTGGCCGTCTTGACCATTGTCCCCTTTGCTCCTATTCTCAAGTACATCGCGTCGGCGACTGGGCACCCGGAGTCTCAACACTGGCGTTTTTGATGCCCGGGATGCTCCATCACCCTCCGCCATTTCCCGCGCTCAGTCCACTCCCCGACCCAGCGCGAAGCCCGTATATTTTCATAATTTTCTACTAAAGTATTTATGCTCTTCTCATGCTAAGTGGACAAAGTGAAATTCCGGACGCGCCCCCCGATCACCTGCCCGTCTGGCACGCAGATGGTCAAACCCTGCAAATCAACGAAATCTTCTACTCGATCGAAGGCGAGGGCTTGCGGGTGGGCCAGCCAACCACTTTTGTGCGCCTGGCCCGCTGCAATCTGCGCTGTGCTTTCTGCGATACTGAATTCGACAGCTTCAATGAAATGGATATAGGCGAAATCCTCGCAGAGGTGAAACGGCATCCCACCTCCTGGATCTGCCTTACCGGCGGCGAACCGCTGGGCCAGCATCTGATGCCTCTGGCCCGGCAGCTCAAGCAAGAAGGCTACCAGCTCCACATCGAAACCAACGGCGTCATCTCTCCCGATCCAGCTCTCTTTGAGTTGATCGACCACTGGACCGTATCTCCCAAACGCCATCCTATCGTCGCTGGTTTCGAGCGCATTACCGAACTCAAGTACGTAGTTGGCAAGGCTTTTCGCGAAGACCGCGTCCAGGAAGATCTGGCCGATTGCGTGTACCTGCAACCCGAATCATCGGAACCCCGCTACATTCAGAAAGCGCTGGAAATTCTCACCCGGCATCCGCACTGGCGGCTCTCCTGCCGGATTCACAAAACGCTGGGACTGCCCTAACACACCATCACCTACGAAAGTGCGATCCCCATGAAGATAACCCAGGTCGAAGCCCTGCACCTGCGCCTTCCCAAAGTCGCAGAAGTGGCCGACGGCACCCAGGATTGCCTCCTGGTGCAAGTATCCACCGATGCCGGCCTCACCGGCCTGGGCGAGGTAGTCTCTTGCTCGTACGTGGCTCGAGCAGTCGTCGAAGCGCCGCGCTCAGCGCCCTTTCGCCACGGTCTGGCCGCCATCGTCCGGGGCATGGATCCGAGCGCCATCGACGAGGTTTTACAAGCCATGATTGCGGGTACTTCCTGGTATGGTCCGGGCGGCATTGCGCGCCACACTATGAGCGGTATCGATATGGCCCTGTGGGATATTTGCGCCAAGGCCGCGGATAAACCGCTGCGCACCCTGCTCAGCGACGACGCCGTGGACCAGATCCCCTGCTACGCCAGCGTGCTCTGGCCCGAGCGTCCCGAGCAAGTTGCGGCCTCGGCACAAGATTTTCTGGAACAGGGCTACCGGGCGGTAAAGTACGGCTGGGCGCCGATGGGCCCGGATCTGGAAATGGACGTGGCCCTGGTGGCAGCGGCGCGCCAGGCCCTGGGAACAGAAGTTGAACTGATGGTAGACGCCGGCCGCGTCTGGAATGCCGCTGCGGCTCTGGAGCGGATCGAACGCTTCGAGGCCTATGGTATATCCTGGCTCGAAGAGCCCCTGGACCCCTACGATATCGGCGGCTACCAGGAACTTTCGCTGGCCTCTCCAATCCCCATTGCCGCGGGCGAAATCATGACGCTGGAGGAAGAATACAAAAACCTAATCGAAAATGGGGGGATCCACGTGGTCCAGCCCGACCTGGGCCGGGTGGGCGGCATAAGCGGTGGCCAGCACATCGCCGCCCTGGCCCGGCGCGCCAAAGCCCGCCCCGTGCCCCACGCCTATGGCACCGGCGTCCTCCTCGCCGCTGCGGCTCAGTGGACGGCGGCCGGCCCCGATCCTTTGACCGAGTTCACCCGTTCACCCTCCCCGCTGGCCCGCGATCTGGTGCGTTGCGCCATGGACTTCAAAGACGGTTTGCTGCACCTTCACGACGCTCCTGGGCTGGGCGTAGAACTGAACGAAGAAATCGTGGCAAAGTACAGGGTGGCTTGATGGAGCTTACTGCGCGCGCTTATAGGATAATCGGCACAATTTCAGCGCTCCTGCGGCCCCGACCGGGAGGAAGTTTCGCCGCCGGTGAAGCAGGCGGGAATAAGCCGAGGGGCGCAGGCAGATTTTTCGATATCGCCCAAGGCTGAGGCAAACCCAAAAAAGCGCGCTCAGTCAGCTGGGCCCCACAAAGCGCAGAGGCAAAATCCCCCCTGACCCGGCAAGCGACCTGGGAGTTCGCCAGCTGCAGGCGCAAAAGGCGAAACCCTCTCCCATCCAATACACTCTGCACCCCTTAAAACAGGAGAAAATCACATGCCTTCCGTAGCCGAAATATACAAATTCGACGAACTCACCTGGCCCGAAGTCAACGAAGCCGTAGCGATGGGCAAAATCCCCATCATCCCCACCGGCTCGGTGGAACAACACGGTCACCACCTGCCGCTCAAAGTGGACCACCTGTGCGCCTCCTCCGTAGCTACCGAAGCAGCGCGCCTCAAACCGGAACTCAGCCTGGTGTTGCCGGCAGTGAACTACGGATATGTGCACCACGTCATGGATTTCCCTGGTTCCCTCAATATCCACCACGAGCACTTCGTCCAGTACGTGCTCGACATTTGCAAAAGTCTGGCCTACCACGGCTTCAAAAAAATGATCCTGATCAACGGCCACGGTTCCAACCACAACCTGGTGGACATGGCCGCCCGGCGCACCATCGTGGAAACCGACGCCAGTTGCACCTTCTGTTCCTGGTGGCAACTGCTCAAGGTCAATCCGGATTTCGAAAAGAAATGGCGCGAAAGCGTCTATCCGGGCGGTTGCTCCCACGCCGGCGAGTTGGAGACCTCTATGCTGCTCCACCTGTCTCCCGAGAGCGTGCGGCACGACAAGATCAAAAGCGAAATCTCCAAGACCAACAAACGCGGCTCAAAATTCGTCTACACCGACCTCTTCGGTCATGGCCCCATGGGCCTGGTCGAGTGGACCAGCCAGTACAGCGACACCGGGGTCATGGGGGAAGCGGAAAAAGCCACGGCGGCAAAAGGTAAGTTAGTCTTTGAGGAAGCCAGTAAAAACCTGGCCGAGTTCGTCGCGGAATACCACGCTATGAAGATCGAAAAACGCACCCGCCACCAGGACCAGGAACCCACCTTTCCACTGTCCTTTCCAACGGATTAGCTAGGAGGGCTGCAAACCGCCGCTTGCGTCGAGGTGATAGGCAGAATTGCACGCGGGGCAGATGAGCGTATCGGCCGGCAAAGTGACGCCGCAGTGGCACCCCCAGCCTCTCTGGCGCGCCGGCACCCCGTAAATCACCGCGTGGGCGGGGACGTCTTTGGTGACCACGGAACCCGCGCCTATCAGGGCATAGGCGCCGACCGTAACGCCACAGACAACGGTGGCATTGGCCCCCAGCGTAGCTCCTTTCTGCACCAGCGTGGTCTTGAATTCGCTCTTGCGCTCAATGAAGGCACGTGGGTTTATCACATTGGTAAAAACCATCGAAGGTCCACAAAACACCCCGTCTTCAAGGATGACGCCTTTATAAACCGAAACGTTGTTCTGTATTTTGCAGCCATCACCGACCGCTACGTCCTGATCGATGTAGACATTTTGGCCCAGGATGCAGTTCCTGCCGATGCGGACGCCTTTCATAAGGTGGGAGAAATGCCAGACTTTGCTACCCGCACCGATCTCGCAGGGCTCGTCGATGCAGGCAGTCGGATGAACGAAATAAGCCGAATCCTGGGACATGCAGGGTGCTCCGATCTATTAGGTTTTTTGCAGCAAGGATCTCAGGCCCTCGCAAAATGCCGTAAATATGCGCGCTTCCAAGACGGGACTGCGGAAGACGACCTTTTATGGCGGCGG
>CAXFTV010000800.1:0-15646 GCA_964005845.1 uncultured bacterium | reverse complement strand
CATTCGGCTTCGCTGATCTCGCCTTCGAGGAATAGGGCGAAATCGGTTATCATCTTCTGCTGCAGGACATTGGTGTCCATGTAATAGTAGGTCCACAGCGAATCGGGCTCCAAGGCAAAGCCGCCCCAGTGCATCCTGGCCCCGCCGTCGTTGCCCGCGCCTGCGCAGATCGCTCTTCCGGGCGTTTCCAGCAGCGCATCCAGTCCTTCTTCGAGCAGGCCGGTGCCGTCGTGCGAGCCGGCAAAGGTGCCGAGGCTCAGATTGACCACAGCCGGCTGCTGGTGCAGCTCTGCCTGCGCGAAAACATAGGCAGCTGCATCAATCAGGGAGCCGCGAAATTCATCCAGATACGAGAAGGTGAGATCTTCGGCCCTCACTTCGTTATATGGCTGTTCTTCGAGCAGCTTGACGACGACGAGATCGGCTGCGGGCGCCATCCCGCTATAGACCAATCCATTGCCAGCCGCCGTGGCGGCTACGTGGGTGCCATGACCGAGTTCGTCGGTAGCGGAGGTGGTCTCTTCGCCGCGGAGTGCGCGCTCGATGTCTGCGCGCGTATGGAGCGTGCCGTAGGAGTACCCGGCCGGAGGGGGGCCGCTGTCGTCGAGTTGGTCCCAGATCGCCAGGATCCGAGAGCGGGTCGAATCGGCTGGATCGCGAAAATCAGGATGGAAAATATCGATGCCGCTGTCGACGATGCCGATGACTACGCCGCGTCCGCGATAGGCGGCGCCAAGGCCCGCCTCATCGCGATGGATTTTGCCGGCGCTGATTTGCTTGCGCACTTCGTCATTGACCGGTCTCAGGTGGGGCTCTGCCTCGGCGCGCACGAGCGCCGGAGTGGCCATTAGCGCCGGTAGGGCGTAGCGGGGGATCTGTGCGGTCAGGATAGCGCCTGCCACCGTCCCGACCGCACCGCCGACCGCGTCGACTTGTCGAGCTAATTCGGCGGTATCGCCTTTGAGAATTACTGCTGAGAGTCTGCGCTCTACGGTTTTTTTGCCCGCGCCTTTGTCGCGTTCCTCAGCGCTGAGGGCCATTTTCAGCATCGGACCGATTTTGTGGCCCAGGCCAGATGCCCGGGCTGGAGCGGGAGGCAAAAAAAACAGGGCGATTGAGGCCAGTATTGCCCATAAAAAATATCGCTTGCAGCCATTGGTATGCGGCCCTGAGCAACGAGAATCAGGTGCGTTCAGAAGCGGATGTGCAGGTTGGTGAATCATTTCATTTATCCCCTCTCGCAACAGGCGGTACAGCGGAGGACGCCGAGCGGTCGGTGGGCATTGATAGACGCTTGCATCGGGTCCTGGCATGTTTCGCTATATGATCTGCGCTGGCAATATTTCACTGGCTCAAGGCGCGGCAGCGAGGTCTGCCCAGCAAAGACACCTCAGTGCGCCAGCTACGCGGCATAAAAGCGTCCACATGGGCCGCTGCGCACCGGTCGTTCACCGGTAGGGAATCGCCGCCCCGCCCGCTGACGGGCGCCCCCAGGGCATCGCCCACCAGCGGGATGCACTCCTCGTGCGCGTAGCCCCTGAGGATTTCCATCCGCTCGCCGTCCCACAATTGCGCCGTGAGCGAGAATGCGGCCCCCGGTGACGAAGGGCCAGGAGCAATCGTCAAAAGAGAACAGGACGGCTTCGTCGTCTACGCTGTTGACGGCCTGGGCATGGGTTGTGATCATGGGGTAAACCTTATCGAGATTGTGTTTAATGGTCCCGTTTTTTGGTTGTGTGAGGACTTTTTTTTTGATCGGCGCAAGAGCTGTCTCAAAAATATATCGCTGAATTCATCCTGTCTATAAACCCCCGCCAATCTTTTAAAGATAAAAAGCGTGGCGGCCTTTGCGTCCGCACAATGGCTTGCGCCGGTCCCGTTTTATCCAGCAGGGCTCACCCGCATCGATCCCCGGTGGATTTTCAGATAGATTTTGCATTGAGGTCTCTCGCAGATGTGGCCGATTTCGCGCAAAGGCTGAAAGCTCTCCTCCACCTGCTCGGATCCAGATGGCGGGAGGGCTGGCGAAGGGCTATGAGCTTGTTGGAGCAGAATATAGTCGTGCCTCCTCGTTGGCCGCGGTGCTGAGCGATCCTGGTTCGTGGCTATCTGAGCGCTGGCGAACCGGATTGTCCGAGTTGCCCCAGGTCCTTCGGCGTGGCCGCTAAAGGGTGCGCTATTGAATCGATGCGCCAGAATAATCTGGCGGTAGGGGCCTGTACTTTCTATACTTTTTTTACTTCCTTTGTGCAGATCTGGCGTCACTTATAGCTCGGGAGGGTAGCTATGCAGGTTTCGACCTTTGCAGGTTTGGTAGCCGGTGTGCTGATCGTAGGTTATACGGCAGGTGATGCGCTGGCCAATCTCTACGAGCATACTGTGCTCTTGCTGGTCGTTGGAGGTGGTATCGCGGCCACTCTGGTCTCCTATCCCCTGTATGCCGTACTGGCCGCGTTCGGCGCGGCGCGGCGCGTTTTTGCGGTGGGTGGCGACCAGCCCGGGGGATTGATTGAGCGAGTGGTCACCTATGCGGAAACGGCCCGCCGCGAGGGGATTCTGAGTCTGGAAAAGCCGGCGACTGCAGAGCCGAATCCTTTCCTGGCAGCGGGGATTGAGCTGGTCGTAGATGGCGCCGAGCCGCGCTTGATCGTGGATATCCTCGAGACCGAGTTGAACTGCAACAAGGAACGGCAGGCCAATGCTGAGCGCGTTCTGGAACGGCTGGGACAACACTGGGCACTTTTCGGCGCAGTGGGCGGCTTGCTGGCCCTGGTGCAAGGTGGGGGTGGCGTGGCGGTGGGGCTGCCGCTTTTGTACGGGGCGTTGCTCTACGGCTTGATCGGTGGGGCTTTCGCGCGGAAGTTGGGCCAGCACCACGCAAAAGAGCAGCTGCTTGGTCAGATGATTATTGAAGGTGTAGCGGCGATCCAGGCCGGGGACAACCCGCGCATCATCCAGCACAAACTCGCGGTTTTTCTCGCGCCTGAAAACAGGCCGACTGGCGATGAACTGCCGCAGCCCTTGCCGCAGAGCACGCCGTCTACCCCCGATATTTCCGCCGAGGAGGTCCAGCACTATGTCGAGGAAGGACGCGAGCGGATGCTGGCGGCCCTGCGCGAGGCGATTGACCAGAGCGATGGAGATAGGGAAGAGCAGAAGGCGGCCTCGGCGTTCATCAATCGGGCGGAACGGGGCGAATTCGGCATCATGACGCTGCTGGCCAGTTTGGGGCCGGAGCTGCGCCAGGCGGCGATGGAGAGTCTGCAGCGCCCGAGCGAGCCTCAGACCACGCTGCTCGACGAAGAAATGCTCGAAGGTGGAGCGCGCGAACGCGCATTGGATTTCGCGAGTCTGGGCGAATTGGAAGACCGACAAATCCAAATGCTCTTGCGCGAGATCGACCAGCGCGATGCGGTCGTCGCCCTGAAGGGGGCCAGCGTGGCGGTGCGGGAGAAGATTCTGGGCAATATGTCGGAGCGGGTACGGGTCTTTATCACCGAGGAGATTAGTTTTATCCACTGCGGTCCGCACGATGTCCTCGACGCGCAATCGCGAATCGTGCGGCAGTTATACCGGATGCTCGGCAACGCCGAGTCCGATTGAGTTAGCGATTTTTAAGCCAGAATAAACTCGAGGACGAGCTTTGAACTTCCCGTACTTCGGTTCTAGACGTTGTGCGGGACTCACGACGACGAGATCGTTCATGATCATTCACTGCAATCAAATCGGGATTCGAGGAAAGAACGCGTGAGGGATCGACCCAACTTTCTGATCATCATGTCGGACCAGCACCACGCCGGCATCATGGGGTGCGCCGGCGACGGGGTAATCCGCACCCCGCACCTCGATCGCATCGCGGCGCGGGGGGTGCGCTTCGATCGGTGCTACACCCCCTCGCCCCTGTGCGTACCTGCGCGGATGGCCTTTATGACGGGTCAATATCCATCGGACACAGGGGCGCGCTGCAACGAGGACATCCTCGGTTCCGACATTCCCACCTTCGCCCACGCTCTGAGCCTGGCCGGCTACGAGACCGCGCTGTGCGGCCGCATGCATTTCACCGGACCCGACCAGCGCCACGGATTCGAGAAACGCCTGGTCGGAGATCTGACCGGTGTGCACCACCGCCTGTTGCGGCCGGAGGCGGACCAGCTCATGCGGGACGCGGTGGAGGCAATGAACCAGTCGTGGCACGCCGCCAACTTCTCCGGGCCGGGCCGGTCCTTCATCCTCGATTACGACGACGAGGTCACCGGCGCCGGAGTTGACTTCCTGGACAACCGCACTGACGAGCGGCCGCTCTGCCTGGTGGTCGGCACCTTTCTGCCGCACTGTCCCTTCGTGATCGACGAAGAGTTGTTCGAATCCTATCGCGACCGGGTGCCGGCGCCCCACGTGCCGGAGGGTTATTTCGAAACCGTCCACCCGCTCATCAACCAGTGGATCGAAGACCGCGGGATCACCGCCATCGATCCGGCGATCACCAAGCGCGTGCGAGAGGCCTACTATGGCATGGTGACCTACTTCGATCGCCTGGTGGGCAGGCTGCTCGACGCGCTCGAACGCTCGGGGGCAGCCGATGATACCGTTGTGATCTACTGCTCCGATCACGGCGAGATGGCGGGTGAGCACGGCATGTTCTGGAAGAGCAATTTCTTCGAAGGGTCGGTGCGGGTGCCGCTGCTGGCATCCTGGCCGGACCGTTTCGCTAGGGGCGCGGTCGTCGATGCCAACGTCAACCTGGTCGATATCGGGCCGACATTGATTGAACTGGCGGGGGCTCCGCCCCTACCGCTGACGCGGGGCCGCAGCCTGGCCCGCTTTTTGAGCGGTGAGGGAGTTGATGACTGGGCGAACGAAACCTTCTCGGAACACTACAACACCCTCAATCTGCCACCTGGCCGGATGATCCGGAAGGACGCGTGGAAGCTGGTGCACTACCACGGCCACGACACCCCGATGCTCTTTGATGTCGAGCGGGATCCGGAAGAGCTGAATGATCTGGGTGCGGATCCGGACCACGCGGCCCTGCGGCAGGAATTGCTCGCCAGGGTTCTGGGCGACTGGGACGGCGGTCGGGTCGAAGGAGAGGTGAACCGCAAGCGCAAAGAGTACGCGCCCTACCTGGCACAGTGGGGTGAGGCGACGCAGCTAGAGCACCCGGAATACTGGCAGGGCCGCAACGAGATGAACCGGTTTACACCGCCGGCCTGAGCCGGGCCGGTTTCTGCCCCTGCTTGCGTGGGGCCTGACCAAACCCTATCAGAAGCCGTCTTAAAATCTGCGGCCACGCGAAGCCCGGATTGGGGTTTTGCGACGGCTTTTCAACCAATAGCGAAAATTCATCTGGGGAGTGCACAATGAGTTTGACTAGTCTTTGGAGACCCGCTAGAGATGAGGTGCGAGCTAGCAATGGCATAGTGGCCGCGATGCATCCGCTGGCGGTGGAAGCCGGACTGGAGATGCTTCGCAAAGGTGGCAATGCGATAGATGCAGCAGTAGCTACGGGTTTTGCAATATCTGTTGTCGAACCGAATAACAGCTCCATAGCTGGCGTCGGATTTTTGCTCGTACATCTGGCAGCGGATGTAAAGCAATACGCTGCGGGTACTGACCTCGTAGTTGAATATGGGCCGAGAGCGCCCATGGCTGCGACAGATGATATGTACACTGTAACGGGCCCGGGGACCGGCATATCCACATATGAAACCAAGGATCGGGAAAATACCCACGGATATAAATCTATAGCAGTCCCCGGCACGGCGGCCGGACTGTGCCGCGCTCATGAACTTATGGGCGTTTTGCCATTGGAACAAGTCATGGAGCCGGCAATTCAGTACGCTGTCGATGGCTTCGAATCTTATTGGCTGCTGACGCTGCTCACTGCCAGCAATGCGAAAGAACTGCTGCGCTACAAATCGTGTAGAGATATTTTTATGCCAGGAGGATTGCCTCCTGGATACCTGTCTGATCCTAGCTCGGCGGATGATGGAGCCAACGTGGTCAGGCAGAGAGATCTGGGAGATTTGTTGAAAAAAATATCCCGCTATGGCGCCAAGGCTATGTACGAAGGTGAAGTGGCATATGCCATAGAAGAAGATATGAGAAAAAACGGCGGTTTAATAACGCGGGAAGATTTGGCGAATCGAGTTCCCGAAGTCAGAACGCCACTTCGGGTTCCCTATAGAGGCTATGAAATTCATGCCGCCACCGCACCCAACGGTGCCTGGACCGTTTTACAGACGATGAATATACAGGAGAATTTCGCTCTCGGTTCTTACGCCCACAACTCACCGGAACACCTGCATCTATTTATCGAGTCCGCCAGACATGCCTTTGCCGATCGCTACCACTACATGGCCGATCCGGACTTTGTGGACGTACCGCTGGAGGGCCTATTGGCGAAAAAATATGCCGCTGAAATATCTCGAAAAATTGATATGGAGAAAGCCTTAAAGAGTTTGTATGTAGACGATGCTCCGTGGAATTATTTCGCGGCGCGTGCGATTCACGATCCATGGAAATATGAAAATCGCTCCAGGCCATCCAATCCGCCTCCCGGTTCGTCGAGCGGCGACGGGGATTGCACCACTCATTTTGGTGTCGTCGATGCTCGAGGCAATCTGGTTTCTTGCACCCAAACCGCCGTCAGCAGCTTTGGGTCGAAAGTGGTTACAGATGGCCTGGGGATACTCTGGAATAATGGCATGATCTGGTTCAATCCCAAGCCCGGGTTTTCAAACTCGATTTCACCCTGGAAAAGGCCACTGGTCAATGCGGCCCCATTGCTGGTCACCAGAGGAGGTAAGGGATATCTCAGCGTGGGTTCCCCCGGAGGCAGAAAAGTCAACAATGCCAACGCCAATATCACAGTCAACGTTTTGGATTTTGGCCTTGGACCCCAAGATGCGATCACTGCATCTCGAGCGGATGCGAGTGGCGCAAAAACAGAAATAGACTATCGGATGCCGTCCGCAACGGTTAAAAGCCTGATAGATAAAGGCCACGACATCCAGATGGTTCCAGATATTGAAGCCTGGTACAGTTTTGCCAGACCTTCCGCTGTGATGATAGACAGTGACCTGGGCATTTTTCGCTCGGGTTCCGATCCCCAATCCAGCGTTCCATATGCAGCGGGGTATTAGTGGGAGATAGCAGCTTTGTCCACCTGACGGATCTGCACTTTGCCGATCCGGCCGGCGCGAGCTGGCTTGGACTCGACACCGGGCAGCGGCTTCGGCAGGTGCTCGAAGTCATCCGTTCGATGGCGATTCAGCCGCTCTGCTTTGTCGTCAGCGGCGACCTCGTCAATGGCGCCAGCACCGCCAACTACGAGATGCTGCGCAGCGGTTTGGATGCACTCGACCGGTTCGGGGTGCCGGTCATCCTGGCTTTGGGCAACCACGACGACAGGCCGCTTTTTCGCCAGATCATCCTGGCGCAGGAGGGCGGCGATCCCGGGGCGCCCTACTACGCCGCTCACAGCATCGGTCCGCTGCGGTTCATCGTCCTCGACAGCAAGGGCGGGACGGGTGGACCGATCGAGGTGGATGAGGAACAGCTCCACTTTCTGAACGCCGAGCTCGAAACGGCAGCAGCGGCGACCCTTCTGGTGCTGCACCATCCGCCGCTGCCGACCGCGGTCGGCGATTTGCGGGCCCGCCTGGGCAACCGCGAGCGTCTGGCCGAGATAATCCAGGGCCGGGTCAGCGCCGTGCTCTGCGGTCACGTCCACTTCAGCAACGTCGGCTGCTTCGCCGGCGCCGTCTGCGCAGCCGCGCCGGCGGTGGCGTCCCTCCTGGATCCGTCGACGCGAGTGGGCCATCGCCACCTCGACGGTTCAGGTTTCAATCTGGTGCACCTGCAGGAGGGCGATCTCGTTATCAATCCCGTCCTGCTGCCGGGCGCACAGAGCGAAATCGGGCGCCATTGAGTTTCGTGGCGACTCGCCGGGCCTCGGACGGGTCGTTTGAGGGAACCGCCCAAATCTTCCTCCCCGGCCTATCCACCAAGTCGTTCAAAAATCGCCGCGATCCCCTGTCCTCCACCTATGCACATACTGACCAGGCCATAACGGGCACCAGTGCGCTCCATTTCGTGCATAAGTTTAACTGTGAGAATATTCCCCGTGGCCCCAACCGGATGTCCCAGCGCAATGGCACCTCCATTGGGATTTGTTTTCTCGGCATCGAGCGACAATTCGCTTGCACAGGTACAAGCTACACTTGCAAAGGCCTCATTTAATTCGATGACATCCATTTGTGCCAAATTCATATCTGCTTTTTCTAAAGCCTTATTGACTGCGGGAATCGGCCCACTGCCCATGATAGACGGATCTACGCCAGCCTCTGCGCGCGCAACCAATCGCAAGCGCGCTTTGACGCCGAGGGATTCGGCTTTTGCAGCACTCATCACCACAGTCGCGGATGCACCATCGTTGATCCCGCTTGCATTGCCCGGGGTTACGGTCCCATCCTCCTTAAAGACGGGACGCAATTGAGCTAGTTTTTCTAGCGAACTTTGCTGCGGGAACTCGTCGGTATCAAAAACGTGCTCCTCTCTACCTTTGCGCAGGGTCAGCGGAACTATTTGCTCTTTAAAATAACCCTTCTCTATAGCGTTGAGGGCGCGCCGTTGGCTTGCTGCCGCGAGTTCGTCTTGGGCCGTCCGACTAATGGCGAATTCGGCGGCGAGTTTTTCTGCCGTTATGCCCATGTGGTACCCCTCAAAAGGGTCGCTGAGTAGCTTCACGACACCGTCTTCTACTGTGTCGTGTCCCAATCGGTAACCACTTCTCGCCCGACGCAAATAGTAGGGGAGTCTCGTCATGTTCTCGGCACCACCTGCAACGACGACCTCCGCATCCCCCGTTTCAATATATCTTGCCGCGCTATTGATTGCCTCAAGACCAGAACCACACAAGCGATTGACATTAAGTGCGGGAGTTTCAATATCCAGGCCGGCGTTAATCGCTGCCACGCGCGCTATATAGGCGTCTTCTGCAACCTGGCCAACTATCCCCATTATTACTTGGTCTACATCCCCTGGCTCGATACCTGCCTGATCAACGGCTTCCTTTATGACCGTAGAGCCAAGAACGGCGGCGGGGGTATGCGCAAGCGAGCCGTTAAACCGCCCGATAGCGGTGCGAACTCCGCTAACTATAACAACATCCCTCATAATTGAATTCCCTTTGCTAACTCAGTAATTGGTCTGCGGACTTGAGCTCCGTTCTCCGGGCGCTGTCCGCGGGCCAGGGCAACGCGCGCGGGTTGGGCGTTGGCGGCGCGAAGCGGCTGCTGTGCCGCTCATTGCCATGGTCTGCTGCTTGCAGCAAGCGCCCCTGGTGCTGTCCCAGCAGTTTATTGCACCTGTTGTGCCTGGGGCCCATAGGCGTTGTTTGCGATTTCGGTTTTTCCGTCGGTCCGCACGGCGTCTGCGGCGCTGTGGTGCTGTACGAACCAATTGTGGTGTACCGTGCAAATCTCCTCCGGCACCCCGCGGATTACTACCGGGATCTGCGCTGGCCTGAATGTATTGTTGTAGATTTCGATCGAGGTCCCGGCAATGGCCGTGCCGTCTTTGCGGTCGCGTCCCCCATGCATGTCAAAACAGTGGCTGAGCGATTCGCCGAGTTCGACGTTGTGCCGGGCGATGTAATTGCATCCGGGCCGCCCGGTGCCGGCGATGGAATGGCGATTCCAGTCGAATAAATTGTTCTCGATCAAGGAAGAAGCAGTGTCGTGACTGATACCGTAGCCCAGACCGTTGTACTGGCAGTGGTGGATGAAATTGTGGTGGATGTGATAGCCCTCGCCTCTGGCCAGGGAAATGCCCGCGTGCCCAAAGGCCGAGATTTCGCAATTGTCTACCTCGACGTGGGAATATTCGCTTATGATGCCGTCCGATGTGGGAAACTTGTAGTAGTATTCGTGTCCGTCGCCCCCGGGCCCAAAGGCGCGCTTATGGTGTTCGAGGTAGCGCTTGGGGTTGGGCCCCTGGATGCGCAGACCGGTTATGCGCACGTTGGGACCGGTGGGGCGGATCATAATGGGGGTCTTGAGCGCATCGCTGCTTAAAAGCGCTCCTTTAGAGCCCTTGGCGCCGCGATCTCCAGCCAAAGTAACGCCCTCGCCCAGATCGAGTACCAGCTGCTCTATGTAGATGCGGGCGGTCAGGTCGATTTCGATTTGCCCGGGAATGAAGACGATTTGCCCCGATGTGGCTTTCGACAAGGCGTCGAGCAGGGCGTCCAGGGTCTCCACGACGTAATCGCCGTCTTCGACCCTGTTTGCGTAGCCCGCCCCGCCGCCGATCGGTCCGCGCTGGTCGGGTTTGGCGCCGTATACTTCGCCGGCGATCTCCACTGCAGTCTCGTGAATGGATTCAGACATAGCGTCCTCCTTGCATGCGATTATCATAGCTGAAAAGAGCACAAGAACCCGGGCCATTGATATGCTTTTTTCAAGCTATTTAGTTTTCTCCATGCGAATGTTCGAGATCCTGCAATATCCGGGTTGTATACACCGGATGCTCCGGGAGATCTCTGGCAACCATGCGTCCATCGAATTCGAGATCTGCGCGCCGGCGAGCAATGCAGCCCATTGTAGGTCGCCAGGTCCACTATGAGCCGCAAGTTTCCGGCGGCAATATATCATCAGACAAATATAACTTATAAAAAGGCGGCAGAATAGCCCCGCCCGGTTTCGCCCGCATGCGGGCCGGACGCAAGTTGGTGGTTGGAATATGTATGGGTCGGCTGGGGCGTCTCAACTGTTTGCGCATCGAGCGGCTTTTTCGTTATTATGTGGTTCCCTTTTTTTTATATTTTCGCGCCGCTTATTTTGCGCACAAGGGATTCACTTCGAAAACGACCATCAGGAGGAATTCATGCCCCTCGAGCCGCTCTATGACCTAGTTGTCGAACGCAATGTCATGGTACCCATGCGAGACGGCGTAAAATTGGCCACCGACATCTACTTCCCGGCCGAGAACGGCCAACCCCTTGCGGGTCGGCACCCGGCCGTATTGCACCGCACGCCCTACAATAAAGACGAAGTGGAGGAGACGTGGGGGTATTCTGGCTTCTTTGCCCGACACGGATATATAGCGGTCATTCAGGATGGCCGCGGCACCTACGCGTCGGAGGGCGAGGTCGATTTTTTAGTGCCCGAAGCCGAAGACGGCTACGACGCCCTGGCGTGGATCGACCAGCAGGCCTGGAGCAACGGCAAAGTGGGCACCTGGGGCACCTCGTGGGCGGGGTGGACGCAGACGGCACCGGCGGCTCTGGGCCCCAAAAATCTGGCGACTATGGTGCCCAATATGAGCGGTGCCAACGCGCACGAAAGTTCGGTGCGACAGGGCGGGGCGTTGGAATTGCGCTTTTTGGCCTGGGCGTTCTGGCATTCGGGGCTCAATACGCAAAAGGCGCTGAAGGCGAATCCGGCGATCGACGCGGCGCTCAATATGGGGGCGCCGAGTTTTTCCGACTGGCTGACGCGTTTGCCCATACGCAAGGGGCAAACCCAGCTCAAGCTGGTGCCGGCCTACGAGCAGTGGGCCTTGAAGATTTTGACGGAAGCAGATTTCACCGACTACTGGAAACATCCCAGTTTTGCGCCGGCCCTTTACTGGGATGATTTTCCCGATATGCCCATGCTCATCGTCGGTGGTTGGTACGACTCGTACACGCGTTCGACATTTAAGAATTTTGAGGGCCTGACGGCGTGCAACAAGGGGCCCGTGCGGGTGCTCGTGGGGCCGTGGACGCACGGTTCGTCGACGGTGGAGCTGAGTTATGCCGGCGACGTGGAATTTGGCGAAGCAGCGGCGCTGGAGAGTTTTCGCCAGTTGCATTTGCAGTGGTTCAACTGGACGCTTAAGGGCGAGGACAGCGATTTGGCGGCGGAACCGCCAGTGCGCATCTTCGTCATGGGCGGCGGCGGCGGCCAGCGCACGGCGAGCGGGCGGCTGCTGCACGGCGGCCGCTGGCGCGATGAGCAGGAGTGGCCGCTGGCGCGCACGCGCTATACCGCATATTACCTGCACGGCGACGGCCGCCTGAGTGCGGAAATAGCGGCGGGCGATGGGGGCAGCACAACCTATCGCTTCGATCCCTCCGACCCGGTGCCGTCGATCGGCGGCAGTGTGTCGTCGCTGGCCGAGTTGGGGGATATGCCAGCGGGCGTTGCCGACCCGGCCTTTGCGCCGCGGACGACGCGGGTGCACCAGATTATGGATTCGGGCGGTTTTGATCAGGTGGAGGGGCCGCAGTTTTGGGGCTGCAAACCGCCTTATTTGCCGCTGGGGTCGCGGCGCGACGTACTGGTTTTTCAAACGGAGCCGCTGGCGGAGGACGTGGAGGTGACAGGTCCGATCGAGGTGAAATTGTGGGTTTCGTCGTCGGCGGTGGATACGGATTTCACCGCTAAGCTGATCGATTTATATCCGCCCAGTGCGTGGTACCCGCACGGGTATGCGCTCAATTTGACGGACAGTATTATGCGGTTGCGCTATCGCAAGGGGCCGGAGCGGGGGGAGTTGCTGACGCCGGGGGAAGTGGCGGAGCTGACAATTGTGCTTTATCCGACGAGCAATCTGTTTGTTGCAGGGCATTGTATTCGGCTGGATATTTCCAGTTCTAATTTTCCGCGCTTTGATGTGAATCCCAATACGGGGGATCGGATTGGCCAGGAGCGCCGGAGGGTGGGGGCGGATAATACGGTTTATCACAGTGCGGGACGGGCGTCGCATGTGGTGTTGCCGGTCATCCCGCACTAAGAGCGGAGGCATGGTTGAATTGAGGTGTAATTATGGATGTACCCCGGGGGGCGGAGTGCCCCGAGCGATGCCAGTGGGGTAGGTGCGAATCGAATCGGGACCGGCCGGCGGCGAAAAAGCGGATGGACAGAGAAATTCACCTTGAAAATTGCCACCCCGTCTGGTGATTTTCAAAGAACTTGGATCCCCGGCAAACCCGGTGTCCTTTGAGACGCCGGTTTTTTGCTAAATCTTTTACCCAGGAAACCCTTTGGAACGCGTCCCGCTCAGGCACTACGCCGCCCTGCTTGCCCAGTATCTCCGCCCCTATTGGAAACGCATCATCTGGCTCGGCATATTCATGTTTAGCGGGATTGGTCTCAACCTGCTCAATCCCCAGATTGTGCGCTACTTTATCGACACGGCACAGGCTGACGGACCTACCGAAAACCTCGTCTGGGCAGGCATTGCCTTCCTCGCCATCGGCCTCGTTCGCCAGGGCGTGCAAATCATCAGCTCCTACCTCGGCCAGGACGTCGGCTGGCGCGCCACCAACAAAATGCGCAACGACCTCGCGCATCACTGCCTCAATCTCGACATGGATTTTCACCATCGGCATACACCTGGCGAAATGATCGAGCGCGTCGACGGTGACACCACGGCCCTCGCCAATTTCTTCTCCCAATTCGTCATTCAAGTCATCGGCAGTTCTTTTTTTCTGCTCGGGGTCCTCATCCTCATCTTTCGCGAAGACTGGCGCGCAGGTTTAGTACTCTCTGTATTTTCCGTTCTCGCCTTCATAGTCTTCAACCTCACGCGCAACATCGCCGTGCCCATCTATACCGCCGAGCGCGAAAGTTATGCCCGCCTCTATGGCTTTATCGAAGAACGCCTGCTCGGCCTGGAAGACATCCGCACCAACGGCGCAAACAATTATGCCATGAACCGATTTTACAAAGTCAACAATGGCGTCTTCAGCCGCATAAAAAAATCCGAATTTATGAGCGAAGCCCTGCGCGCTATCACCGGCATCATGTTTGCCCTCGGTTATGCCCTCGCCATGGGGATGGGCATCTTGCTCTATCGGGAAGGCACATTTACAATCGGTGCAGTTTTCCTCGTCTTTCACTACACATCCATGCTCCGCGAACCCCTCTTCCAGATCAGCCAGCAAATCAATGACTTGCAACGCGCCACCGCAGGCCTCAAGCGCATCGAAGAGCTCCACCGCATTCAGAGCGGCATTCGGGACGGCACGGAAAAGTTAGCTGCCGCACGTCCTCTGGCCATCGCATTTCAGAATGTCAATTTTCACTACAACCCTGGCGATCCCATTTTTCGAAACATTTCCTTCACCCTTGAAGCCGGCAAAACACTCGGTCTTTTGGGACGCACGGGCAGCGGCAAAACGACCATCACGCGTTTGCTCTTTCGGTTCTACGACATTCAAAGCGGCCGAATCAGCATCGGCGATCAAGACATACGAGACATTCAACTCGACGAACTGCGCCAGCATGTCGGCCTCGTCACTCAGGACGTCCAACTCTTCAACGCCAGTGTGCGCGATAACCTCGCCCTCTTTCATCCCCAGGTCTCCGACGAAAAAATTATTGCCATACTCCAAGAACTCGGCCTGGGCCCCTGGTATGAATCCCTTTCTGATGGCCTAAATACCGGCCTCTCCGCGGGCAGCAGCGGCCTCTCCGCGGGCGAAGCCCAACTGCTCGCATTCACCCGCGTCTTCCTCAAAGACCCCGGTCTCGTCATTCTCGACGAGCCCTCATCGCGGCTCGACCCCGCCACCGAGCAAAACATCAACCGTGCCGTCGAGCGGCTTCTGCAGAATCGGACGGGAATCGTCATTGCCCATCGCCTCGAAACAGTACAACGCGTCGATGAGATCCTCATTCTCGACGATGGGCAGATCCAGGAATTCGGCCCTCGCGCAACCCTGGTCGCAAATCCGACCTCGCAATTTTCACAGCTGCTGAAAACTGGACTGGAGGAGTTCACTGCATGACCATGGGACAGGTTACATGGCGGCTGCTCAGATATCGTCCTGGCACCTTTTTGGCGACCATCTTTTTTCGCGGCATCGATGACGTCGCACCTTTCCTCGCCGGTGTGATCATGAAAAGCTTCTTTGATGTCCTTAGCGGTCAGGCCAGCGCAGGATTCACCGTCTGGACCCTCGTGGCATTTTTTGTCGCCGTCGAAATTGGCGACCGCATTGCTCTCTTTGGCTCTGCCTTTACCTGGCCGCGTTGGTGGTATGCCATAGAAAGCCTCTTGCGCAAAAATCTCATGACTGCCATTCTCGAAGTCCGCAATCCAGGCCAGATTTCCACCGTCTCCGGCGAAGTCACCAACCGATTTCGCGACGACGTCACGGCCATCATTCAGTATCTCAACCGCTACATTCACATGTGGGGCAATCTCGTCTTTGCGGGTCTCGCCATTTCCTACATGGCCAAAATCGATCCCTTTATCACCTTCATCACCATCGCACCGGCGATCTGTGTGGTCATAGTCGTAGATTTTGCCCGCAAATACATTCACAAATACCGTGCGGCTCAGCGCATCGCCACCGAGCGATCCACCAATTTCATCAACGAGATGTTTCAATCTATCCTCGCCATCAAAGTCGCCACCACACAGACACATGTCATCGCCCACTTTCGCGCCCGCAACGACGAGCGCCGCAAGTCCACCCTCATCGACAACCTCTTCACCCAGGTGCTCGATTCCATCAACTTCAACCTCGGCCACATCGCTTCGGGCGTCATCCTCATACTCGTCGCCCAAAAAATGAAATCGGGCACTTTCACCGTGGGCGATTTGGCCCTCTTTGCCACTTACGTCGGCCAGGTTGCCCGCAGCGGTT
>CAXFTV010000799.1:0-15289 GCA_964005845.1 uncultured bacterium | reverse complement strand
AGGAGGGGCTCCGTGGGTGACCAGGAAGTGAGGTGGGTCATCCTGGTGCCAGTTAGTAATTCCGCCACCGGGAGGGGTATAAAATGAATTGTTGTGTATGACGTGGCAGTTTGGGGCCACGAGGGCCTCGGCAAAACTGACGATGGGTTCAACGTCAAATAGGCGGAGGTTGGCTGGGCTGCTTTCGAACATACAGGTCGCCAGGTTGCGGTTTTCGGGGTTCGTGCGTTTGTCGCCGAGGCGCCGATCAAGATCTTGGCGCAACTCATCACACCAGGCGGGAGGTAGGACATTTTCTAGAAACAAAAATCCTTGCTGGTGAAACTTTTCTACCCATGTCTGAATTTGGGCTTCGTCGACGATCCGGTTGGCCAAGTAGCTTTTGGAGTTTGGTGATGCACCCATGAAAATTGTCTCCATTTGCCGCTGATAATTAAAATGGGAGGCTCGCATTTTTTTGCAAAATTAGCCGGGATGGTGATTGCTGCCGTTGGCAATTATCCTTGGTAAAAAAAATACAGGATCAGACCGATTTAAACAACCAGTTTGGAAAGATCTGGGCAGATATTTCCCCAGGGGAATAGAGATTTAAGGGCTATCAACAGGCTATCTGATTATTGGATCATTAAAAAGGGGATGGTTTAAAGGCAATGCCAGCCTGTGGAGATGGGCAAAACGGTTTTTTTGGAAATTCAGTTGCTCATTTGCTCATTGCCCTTACAAGGACGGCGAATCTGTTTATGCATACAGTCAAAAAGATATCCTGGGCTTTGGGCAGGTCTCCATGCGCTTGAATGCTGAGGAAATTATTGATCGCCACGATGACCACAAAAATGGATAATACCTCATAGGCAGGCTGCCCTGAAGGGGAGAAACCATCTCGTAAGGTGCCGACTATCTTGCGGGTGGATTCTTCCATCTGGGTGCCATTTTCACCTTCGTAAGCCTGGATGAGCTGGTTGAAATACTGTCGCAAATTCTGGCGAATTTCGCCGTCGAGAATCGAACTGGTAGTAAGCGTGGTTGAGGCGCGTTTCAAAAGGCGGCTGATACGACTAGTTTGTTGGACCTCTTCGTAGGAAAGCAGCTGGTAAAACTGGTCACCTGCGCCCATGGCACGGCACACGCTATTGAGCAGTTGCAGACGGATTGCCTGCGAGCGAAATTGTCCCAGGCGTTGAAGAGTGGGTTTGACAATGCGCCGATCTCCCATTTCACTGAGAACATCCACAAGCGTGGGAAAGGTCAGGGAGTTGAAATCTTCGCTAAAATACCAGAATAAGAGTTCCTGGGCCTCTTCCTTTTTGGTACCTGCGAGTCCGCGGATGGCACTGATGCGGACTCGGGGGTCTGGGTCTTCTAATGCTTGAATAAGCGGGTCTATGCTGCTGGCATGGCCCAGGTTGCCCAGGGCTTCAGCGGCTTCACCGCGGATGTCCGATGCGTCGTTGAGCAGTTCTTTTATCAAGGGCTCAGTGGCAAGTTCGGAGCCGGTTTCACCCAGTGCGTGGGCTGCACTGCGACGCACCCTGGGACTGGCGTCGGCCAGGGCTTGAATGAGTTGCTCAATAGCTAAGGGGTTGCCCGATTTACCCAGCGCCAGAGTGGCTCGGGCCCGGCGTTCCGCGTTAGTATAAATGTTATAGATTGTGGCATTGAAGGCATAGCTGAGGAGGTTGCCACTAAACATCTGTGACAGCAGGCGGCGAGATGAAGTTCCCTTGGAGTCGTGGATTGATCGCAAAAGAAAAATCGGAATTATGCGCACCCCGGCGCTGAGGGCAAATATTATTTGCAGATTGCCGATGGAATGGCCAGCGAGATTAAGGTTGACATCTTCGAGATAGCGCGTCAGAAAACTGCCGCACAGAGGCCCCAGGGCACCGAGCAGATTGATCGAAGCAGACCAGGCAGCTACATAGAAGGGCTTTTGCTCCCCTTCTGGTAAGAGGCCATATAGTAGCGGCGTAAAGCTGACTGAGATCCCGGCGAATAAAAGACCGCTGAGGGCCAGGGCTATTGGAACTAGAAAATAGGAACCCGGTTCGTTAAAAATCCATAGGAAAGGTATCAGGGTAGTCGGTACCAACAGGATCTGGAGCACGGCTTTGCTGCCAAAGCGATCTACCAGGCCAGCCCATAGCTTGTAGCCTCCGATGCTCATTGCCATGAAGAGGGCATTGAAGATGGATATTTCCGTGTATGAAATTTGCAGATGTTTGAGCATGAAGACGCTGAACAGGGAACCAGATAAGGTCACTGCAAAGGTCCACAGGCCGACAAACATGGCCGCTCGGCGAAAGTTGGTGTCTTTAAAGGGACCTAGCAGCATGTGCAGTTCACCACTGCTATCCTCGGTTTGAGATGTTTTGGGAAAAGGCGCCCGGGAGAGGGAGAAGTAGCCACCCAGACCAAACAGGGTCCCTATGATGAATACATAGGTAAAAGCTTGGTGCTTTTCGTTAGCTGGAAAAAGATCTATAAACTGACCTACTAGAAAACCGGCGATCATGCCCACGATCGTGCTGACAATAGTCTGGCGACTGGTGAAATGAGCACGTCTGTGGGCTGGAATTGTGTCGGCCATCCAGGTACTGAAAAAGGGGGAGGCCGCGTAGCCGCATAGAAGGCCCAGAGCGATCAAAGTAAGGAGGGCACCCAGGTAAAAGGACGGAGCCAGCAAAAAGGGAATGAGAATTATGGCTCCGCGCAGGAGAATTTCGCCAATTCCCGCCCCGATGATGAAGCGCTTCCGGTTCTTTAAGCGTGTTCCTAGGAGGGGAAAAATTACCTGTGTTACCGCCATCAGGTAGGCGAGGGACATGCACAGGGCAATGAAGGATTCGTCCGCCCCCAGCGACAGGGCAAAACCGGTGAAAACCGCAGTGCCCAGGCTAGTCGCCTGGCCCCAGGCTCCCCATAGACCGCTGGCGGTGATAAAAGCTCGCAAACCGCGTGTGATCTGGCCGCGTGTGAGCGAGGGAGCTTCTTTCATAAGTGTGTTGGATACTTAAGATGTGAGCAAAGGTATTGTTCAAGCGACCTTAAAAGCCACGTTTCTTGCCAACGATATTTACCAGCTCTTCGCCCTGCAAAAAACGCGCCAGATTGTCTCGGAAGAATTCGAAAACCATGCGCGGGCGGTGCTGGGAAGAACCAGCGTGATGGGCGGATATAATTAGGTTGGGTGCGTCCCAAAGCGGGTTCTCAGGTGGCAGTGGTTCCCGTTCGCAAACATCCAGGCCAGCACCGGCGATATCGTTTTGTCGAAGTGCCTGAATCAGGGCTGTTTCATCGATAATTCCGCCGCGGGTAACATTGACCAGATAGGCAGAGCTCTTCATGGCGGCAAATTCTTCTGTGCCAAGAAGGTGGTAGGTCTCCGGGGTTTTGGGGCAGGCGATCATAACTATATCAGAGCGCTCTAAAAGGTGGTGCAGATTTTCCCTTGTCGCAGGTTTTAATTCGGCGATCTCATCCGGTTTGTCGCGGCGAAGGGGATCCAGGGCCAGGATGGTCATATCGTAGCCACGGGCGCGCCGTGCGATTTCCATGCCGAAACCTCCCAGACCAATAATTCCCAGGGTCGAGCCGGTAATCACAATCCCTCGACCACCGGTCCACTTCCTTTGGGCCTTTCCGCCGACCGACAAATCGATGCCCCGCGTCAGGGCGAGGAGCAGGGCCCAGGCCTGTTCCGCACCCTGGTCGGCGTAGAGGCCGGCCATATTAGTGATTGCCACCTCACTGCGCTCTACTATTTCAGGGAAGAGAAAACTGTCCATGCCAGCACTGAAGGACTGAATCCAGCGAAGTCGGGGAGCAGCAGCGCAAACGGCAGGGGAAAAATGTCCCAACAAGACCTCCGCGTCCGGGGCGTAACGCAGGGCTTCTTCATCAGAGCCTACGTGATGGACCTGGTGATCACCTAGTTTCATAGCGAGCCGGCGAAAAGTCTCGATTTGTTCGGCATCGAATGGGTAATGGATGAGGATGTGCATAAGCGTCTCCTGTGATGCTTAGGAAAATTGGGCGAGTATTTTGGGCGCTTCATTTTGAAAATTGGCTTCTAGACGAGGGCCATAGCGCGCGACGACCTGGGCGGCGGCATATGAGCCCAGTTTACCAGCATCGGAGAAGCCAAAACCGTTGGTGAGGCCAAAGAGAACGCCGCCGGCAAACATATCGCCAGCTCCAGTAGTATCCACGGCTTTTACCGGGAAACCGGGTATATCAAAACGCTGGCCATCGCCGTAAATCAACGCGCCATCCGCGCCACAGGTTATGCATGCTGACCGCACTCTGGCGGCCAGGGCGCGCCCGGAGCCTTCGCGATTTGCTGCACCAGTCAAGGCCTGAGCTTCTTCTTCGTTGCAGAACAACAGATCTACACCACCTTCGATAATTTGTTCGAAGCGCTCTTTGCAGAAAGAAACCATGGCTGGATCACTCAGGGTTAGCGATACGGCGGTCTGATGCTTTTGGGCAAGTTGTTGGGCCCGACAGCAAGCGGCAAAACCATTTTCAGAACTGAGTAGATAGCCCTCCAGGTAGATAAACTTGCTAGCCGAAATCGCGTCCTCCTCGATTTGCTCCGGTCCGAGGTTGCCGCTTACGCCAAGGAAGCTGTTTAGCGTCCGGTCGGCATCGGGGGTAATGAAGACCAGACACTTGCCCGTCGGCCCCTTGACGCGATTGGCGGTATTGCTCTGAACACCGGCCTTCTCCAGGTCATCCTGGTAGAATTTGCCCCATTCGTCCTGACCTACCTGATAGGCATAATAGGCCCGGCCGCCGAATTGGGCAATGCCGATCATGGTATTGGCCGCAGATCCACCCGATGCGGATTTAACCGGGTCCTCGTTCAAAGCCTGGATCAGTTCTAGTTGGCGCCCCTCGTCGACCAGGGTCATAATGCCTTTTTCAATTTGGAGTTTGGCTAGGAAATCAACCGAAATCCTATGCTGTATATCAACTAGGGCATGACCTATGCCATAGACATCGTAGGTGACAGACATCAGATTCCTTTCTCATATGGAATTGGACATGGGAAGATAGGCTAAATTGGGTATTGTGTAAAAGCATTTCTGGGGAAAATGTAGGATGTCCCCTTGCCTGCTAGCAGCTTACAGATTAAGATATTAATGAACCTGAGGGTAAACAAAAGCAAAAATAATTATATTATTCCGCAGGATTTCTTATATTCAAGCTAAGGGATTCATCTCGAGATATCAGGCCCCCAACTCTTCCCGTTTTTCAGTGGGTCCTAAAGGTGTCGAGATTTTGAGTCTCCGAATAAATTTGTGAAGCCTGCTCAACCCAGTCAGTGTAATTAGCAACTCCACGCGCTGGGAACTTAGCAGACTTCTAAATCCTTTTTAGGAGGTGGGGCTATCGCAACGAGGCAAAAGCAATCGTTCACCAGGGTGAATCAGGACATCCGCGTGCCACAGGTTCGGCTTATAGGTGCGGATGGCAGTCAAGTGGGTATTATCGAGACCAGCAAGGCCATGGAATTGGCAGATCAAGAAGAATTGGATCTGGTCGAAATCGCTCCTGATGCCAACCCCCCGGTCTGTCGCATTATAGATTACGGCAAATTTCGTTACGACAAGGAGAAAAAGGCCAAGGAAGCACGTAAAAAGCAGCACAGCGTGCAAATGAAGGAAATTCTTTTCAAGACTTCTGGCATATCCGACAACGATGTCGAATACCGTATGGGGCATATTCGGGAATTTATCTCCAAGGGCAATCGGGTCAAGGTCAGGATGCGATTTCCAGGGCGCCAGATGGCATACCGAGACCGAGGCCGAGAAATTCTTTCAAAGGCGGCTACAAATCTTGAAGATGTAGCAGTCCTGGATCAGGAACCCAAAATGGAAGGTCGCGAAATGTCCATGATCCTACGGCCCATTTAGGCTTTTGGGGGATTTCTTTTAAGCCTCCTTGGGCTAGGTTTTAACGGTCCGAAAAGAGACCAATCCCGGGAGATTGGGTCGTCTGGGCATTTTCCCGACCTGGCAGATTGTACGCGTCGTCGCCGGCTACATCCACGAGAATGCCAAAATTTAGCGCGCCGCGCCCCCCCCAATAAGATGTGCTACTACCCAGTCCCTGCCCCGCCGGGGCCTGGTAACGATCTTTACCTTGGTGGTCAAATAGCAGGCCAAACCCGTTCATTGCTGCTGCCCCCTGAGATAACTGCTGGCCGACATAGCGATCATTGCCGTCGCGGTCCTCCAAAATGCCAATGGCCGCGTCCCAGGCACCACCCTGGGATGCGGCCATTTTACTCTGGTAGAGGTCGTCTCCCATATAGTCCAGGAGGATTCCAACGGCCTGATGGGCACTAGCTCCCTGGGCGTAGCGGCTACCCAGATAAGTGTCGGTGCCCTTTTGATCTACTAACAAGCCCATAGCAAAAAAATAGCCGCATCCCTGAGAAAAATTGCCGGCCTGGTAGGAGTCGTTGCCAGCGGCATCGAGCAGCAACCCAATTCCTCCCGAACTAAAACCTCTTAGACCACAGCCCATGCCCTGGGAAAAGCCTTGGTATATTCCTCTCGTTCCATAGGATGAAGCTACTTTGCGGTCTGCCAGGTAGGTATCATCACCTCGCTGGTCCCACAACATCCCGAACCCCCGTGGGCCGCCAAATGCCTGGCTGAATAGGGCAGAGGAAAAGAAGTCTTCACCGCGGGAATCTAGTAGAAGGCCCACCCCAAAAAAAGCTGCTCCCTGAGCGACTTCCTGGGCAAGGTATAGGTCTTTTCCCCGTTGATCCCAAAGAATCCCAACCCCCCCAAAAGAGGCCCCCTGAGTCAGGCGCGTGCCCTGATAAAAGTCGTCTCCTTCGAGATCTGCCAAGAGACCTATGCCGCCAAGAGCGCCTCCGACGGTGCCGGGAGAATGGCCGATATATCTGTCATTGCCTTTGTAATCAATCACCAGTCCCACAGAGGATGTCTGCTCCCATTTCCCCTTGTGGGGAGTAAACGCAGGTGAGCCACAGTTGTTGAAATAGGTATCGTCACCGCCAATATCAATAATCAAGGCCGCGTTCTCACCATAGAAATTCGGCCCTTTGTCGCCAACGAGAACCCAACCCCAGGGGGTTAGATAAGCATATAGAAACTTTCCCCGGAAGGTTGGCGGAATTGGGGTGTCGGTGGCGGCGGGGGGGGCCTTTGTCGCCAATCGGCGAATTTTTTTTAGGCTTTCAGGAGTCGTCAATTTAGCCAGTTCGCTGGCAGCCAGAAAGAGGCTGGCCAAGTCGATCTTCTTAGCCAGACGTATAGTGGCGATATTTGAGGAAGTTTGAGTGCTGTCACCCGCGTCCAGATTCAGACTTTCTCCTAAGTGGTCGAGGAGAGGGGGAATGCCAGAAAATAACTCGTCCCGCTCAGTCGAGTTTAAATTGGCAAAGGCTTGGTCGACGTGGAGCACAGCCGAGAGAAAATGCTGCAATAAAAATTTAGCTATTGGGGGGAGGTCAGGTCTTTTAGTCTGCAATTCCTGGACTTTGGGAGAAGAGTGGTGAGGATCCAGAGCCGGGATGATATCCAGGTGGTTGAAGCAGGTTTTAAGGTGATTTTCCAAAGTGCCAGAAAAATTAAACTCAGCGGCCAGAGCCGCTGTGATTTGAGTGCTTTTGAGGGGGTTTTGGAGGACGTAGTGCACATCCTGGAGGCGGCAATCGGCGGCATAGCGTTGGCATTCAAAACTAAGTGCCTGGACGAGATCTTCAAATTCGCTTTCTAAAGATTGCTGGCGGATAAGGGCCCGGACCTCTTTTTCAGTAGGGGCCATTTGGGCGTTCCAATGGGTATGTCGGCTTTGCAGGGAATTAGCTACAATACCTTGTTCACCCATGACAAAATAGAGTCCGCGGATGTCGATAACAGGACAAAAAACTGTTAGCGGTTTGCCATGCCGCAGGATGCTAAGTAGTACGCTCTCGCCTGGCTTGAAGCTCTGGATGGCCCTGCTAAATTCCCGGGGTGTGCGGGTGCGGTAGGGGATTGCGGCAAGAATTTGATCGCCAATCTTCAGGCCAGCTTTGGCGGCCGGACTTTGGGTGAAAACTTTGCCGATTTTTATGGTGTCAGGTGCCGCTTTTTGCACCTGAACCCCAATTACGCCAAAATGGGTGGGCAAAACATCTGGAAGGTCCTGGTAAGTGTCACTTTCGAGAGGGTTAGCTTTGGGGTAGCCGATTAGTCCTGCGAGGACGAGGAGTGATATAACCTTCAAGTGGAATCAATGGTCCTGGCGACGCGAGTATGTTCGAGAGCCCCGTCCAGACCGGCAACTACAGGGAAGGTTTTCTGCCGTGGAGCGCCAGCTTTTGGGACGTAGTGCACGCGTGGTGTAAAATATGCGTACAGAGCGGTATTTCTTGAGTGGGGGGATCTATTGGGACCTGAGCCGTGTACCAACAGGCTATGGAAAAGCAGAGCGGAGCCTGCCCCGAGGGAGATATCGATCTGCCCGGAAAGGTCGATATCTTCGCGATTGGCAATAGCTTCATCCTGTTTCTTGGCAATATCACCCCATTGTTTTAAACCCCATTTGTGACTTCCAGGTATAACTTTAAAACAGCCATTTTCGGGGGTGGCCTGGTTGAGAGCGATACTTGCGGTAACCAGGGAGGGAGGTTGCATGGGCCAGTAGGAAGAGTCCTGGTGGAGGGCATGTGGCGAACCGTGATGTGCGGGTTTGAGCATCAGGGTGCTGCGGAAGAGTAGAAGGTCTTCCCCGAGTAGGTTCTGCACCGCCTGGACCAGGGCCGGATGGGCTGCAAGAGTGCAAAATGTATCTGAATGGAGCCTGGTATTTTCTATCTTGCGCAGAACGGGAAGTTCGTGCTGCATCCGCTCATTTGCAAAGGGTTCGCGCTGGAAGTCGGAACGGGTTGGATCGCCACTGGACTCTAGGTCAATTGCAAGTTTGTGCAGGCGCTGGATTTCCCCATGGCAGACTGCTAGCTCGGCGGGGGTGAGGATATTTTGGATTACGAGGAAGCCGTTTTCCGCAAATTGCGCTTGCTGTTCCTGCGGGGTCATGGGCGTTGAGATTAAAAGCGCCGGGCGGGCGGATTATCAGTATCTTCACGAGGGGATGTAGCGCTTTCAATCCGATCTTCCAGGAAGCGGGTGAAATTGCTGATGCGCTGATCGGTGTCACTCATCAATCCCTCGGTATTTTTCCTCGCTTGGAGGACTTCTGCGGCGATATTCATAGCTGCTAGGATGGCTATTTGCAAGGGCCTGCGTGCACTACCGGAGGCAGCTTCATTCATTTTTTGATCGAGGTAAGAAGCCGCTTTATGAATGTAGTTGATATCGTCGGAATCGCTGATTAAGCGATAAGTTTGGTCGAAGATCTGGACGCTGACGGGGGTGTCCTGAGGCATAGGCTGGGATTTTGAGATGGGCGAATGGGAAAAAAGGTGGGGACTTCCGCGATCTCCCCTGTTCCCGGAAGCCCCCTATTGCTGCGCGCGCGCTAGCTACGTAGCTTTATCCAATATATTGTGCCCATACTGATTTGTCAACGAGATATTGTTGTATTTTGAAATTTTATTTGCAAGATGCTTGGCGCCAAAAGATTGAGGGCTTTGGGCAAGTTTTGGAGCTAAATTAAGCCTCTTAAATTGCTCTGCCAGAGGGAGTCACAATACTAAGTATAAGTTCAAATAGAATGGGTTAGCCCTCTATTTTTGGCATTATTGACAGGAAAAAGTGCATTAGGGCAGTGTTGTGTGATAAGGTCGAGGGCCATTTGACGCTTTTTTAAGGGTTCGTTAAATTTTTTTGCATGTCCAGTCTTTACGCCTGAGGGGCCTTTGGGCCCAATTTCTTCGCCTAAAATAAAAAGGGAAATAATCTTTGCTCCAAAGCCAATTAGAAATTGATCTAGCGCGTGAGATAAAAGGAGAAGTGCGTTTTGACACCATCTCAAAAATGCTCTATCGCACCGATGCCAGTATTTACGAAATGGAGCCTGAGGGAGTTGTCATTCCCCGAGATATCGAAGATGTTGTCCGCACGGTAAAACTGGCTGCCCAACACGGGGTACCAATTCTGCCGCGGGGAGGGGGGACCAGTCTGGCCGGGCAGTCCGTTGGACAGGCATTGCATTTGGATATGTCCAAGTTTATGAATGGCGTCATTGAGGCGAATTTAGAAGAGAGGTGGGTGCGGGTGCAGCCCGGGGTTGTCTTGGATGAACTCAATGCCCATTTAAAGCCCCACAACTTTTTATTTGCTCCCGATGTAGCCACTAGTAGCCGGGCAAAC
The DNA here is from genome assembly GCA_964005845.1 of uncultured bacterium. Lineage (GTDB taxonomy): Bacteria > Latescibacterota > UBA2968 > UBA8231 > UBA8231 > CAXFTV01. The sequence goes on along the minus strand of CAXFTV010000799.1, from coordinate 4,988 downwards.
ATTGGCGGAATGATCGGCAATAATTCCTGTGGGGCACACTCTTTGATCTACGGCAAGACTATAAATCACATCCTTGAATTGAAAGTGGTTCTGGCAGATGGTACCCAGGCCATTCTGGGGCCTGTAGATGAAAGGGAATTTGCTCGCAAAGCCGCCCAGGAGGATCTCGAGGGCCAAATTTACCGCGAGGTAGGGCGTATAGCCCGGGAATACAGCAGCGAAATTGAAGAGCGCTTTCCCAGGGTAATGCGCCGGGTTTCTGGCTATAATTTAGATGAATTCATCAATCCGGCTCAAGTATTTGATCTGAGCAAAATCGTAGTAGGCTCAGAGGGAACACTTTGCGTCGTAGTCGAAGCCAAACTGAATCTAGTGGAATTACCTAGGCAAACTGCAGTGGTGGCATGCCATTTTAAGGGTATAGTAGAGTCCATGGAAGGTACTGTCGAAAGCTTGAAAACCAGCCCGGCAGCAATTGAGATGGTCGATAAGATTTTGCTCGATCAAACCAAAGGTTCCTTAGAACATGCCAAAAATAGAAGTTTTTTGCAGGGTGATCCAGCAGCGCTTCTCTTTGTCGAATACTATGGGGATACCGAGGAGGAGTTATGGGAGAAGATGGATCACCTGGAGGAACACCTGCGGGGCTGCAATTTAGGTTATGCCTTTGTAAAGGCTTTAGAAGCGGACGAGCAAAAGAGAATATGGGACCTGCGCAAAGCAGGTTTAGGTTTATTGATGGGGATGAAAGGAGATGCAAAGCCGAATCCCGGGGTCGAGGATACCAGCGTGCCGACCGCGCACCTGCCCAGGTACGTGGAACGGGTCCTGGAACTGATGGATGAGTGTGGCGTGGTCGCCGAATTCTATGGACATGCCAGCGTGGGGGTATTGCATATTCGGCCCATTCTCAATCTGAAGACGGAGGAAGGTTTAGCCACCCTGCGCCTACTGGAGGACCGCATGAGCGATATGGTTGCCGAATACGGCGGTTCCATGTCCGCTGAACACGGGGATGGGTTGGCCCGCAGCGAATGGATACCCAAGATGTTTGGAGGCCGACTTGTGGGGGCATTCGAAGAGGTCAAAGATGCCTTTGACCCCCAAAACCTGATGAATCCAGGAAAGATTGTGCGGGCTCCGAAAATGGATGAAAATCTGCGTTATGGACCGGAGTACCAAACCGGGAAAATGGAAACTTTTTTCAGCTTTTCGGAAGAGGGTGGCTTTGAACGGGCTGTCGAAATGTGTTCGGGAGTTGGGGTGTGTCGAAAAAAAATGGTCGGGACCATGTGTCCTTCCTACATGGCAACCTTGGAAGAAGAACACTCCACCCGGGGGCGCGCCAATGCACTGCGTGCGGCGCTAGCCGGTCGCTTATCTGAAAAAGGGTTGGCAGAGGCTGAATTATTTGAGGTAATGGATCTCTGCCTCGAGTGCAAAGCATGCAAATCAGAATGCCCTTCAAATGTAGATATGGCCAAGCTCAAATATGAATTTTTGGCCCACTATCACGAAAAAAACGGCTATCCCCTAAGCTCACATTTATTTGGCAAAGTGGACAAAATCAGCCGTTGGGCTACGAAAGTGGCCAGTTTGTCGAATTGGCTTTCGGGGAATACGTTTAATCGTTGGTTCCTCGAGTACTTTGTAGGTATAGACCGACGTCGTCGGTTGCCCGAATTTGCCCGTCAAACTTTTTCTGCTTGGTTTGAAAAACGCAAATACCGGAGGGAAGGGGATAGGGGTACGGTCGTCCTCTTCAACGATACATTCGTAGAATACAACGACCCACAGATTGGAATGGCCGCTACCATAATTTTAGAAAAAGCGGGTTTCAATGTGGTGTTGGAAGGGGGCAAAGTTTGCTGTGGTCGCCCGCTCATTTCCAAGGGATTTCTGCGCCAGGCAACTGCCAATGCTCAGAAAAATGTTGATGTATTGATGCCCTATGCCGAGAAGGGTTGGCCGATCATAGGTCTGGAGCCTAGTTGTATTCTATCCTTTAGGGATGATTATTTAGACCTGCTTGAAGATCCGCGGGCAAAGCAAGTTGGCAATCAGGTGTATATGCTGGAGGAATTTCTCGTGAAACTTGAGCGAGAAAATGGGCTGAATTTAGAATTTACTCACACGCCAAAGCGCATCCTGGTCCATGGGCATTGCCATCAAAAGGCTTTAGTCGGCACTGCTGCCACACTCGAGGTTTTGAATATGCCTCCCCGATATGAGGCCACTGAAATCAAATCGGGTTGCTGTGGCATGGCGGGTAGCTTTGGATATGAAAAAGCACACTATGAAGTTTCGATGAAGGTGGGTGAAGAAAGGCTTTTCAAAGTCCTGGAGAAAGCCGAACCGGATGTGCAAATTGCGGCAGTTGGAACTTCCTGCCGGCACCAAATTGCCGATGCTACCGGCCGCAGGGCGCGCCACTGGGCTGAAATTTTGGTGGAGGCGATGTAAATGGAGCAAACAGAATTACACTTTCCCTTCGGGCATTCGAAGTTGAGTCTTGGAGTTCCTTCGCAAAATCTCCTCGGCACCTATTTTCCCAGGGATGAAGCCGCAGCCATGGATGAGGCTTCTCTGCTGGCTGGGGCGCTGGCAAATCCAGTCGGAAGCCCACGCTTGAGCCAAATCGCCCGCTCAGGGCAAAAAGTCGTCATTGTCACCAGCGATCTTACGCGGCCATGCCCCTCCGACCGTTTGCTGCCTCCAGTACTGGATGAGTTGGCCGCAGCCGGTATAGCCCCCACCGATATAACGGTCGTTATTGCTTTGGGATTGCACCGCCCAATGAGCGCCGCCGAGATTGAAGCTGCAGTAGGGGCCGAAGTCAATGCGCGGGTCCGGGTAATCAACCACGACCCAGAAAATACCGTCCACCTGGGCAATACCGCCGCGGGTACGCCCGTACAAATCTTCCAGCCTGTTGTCGAAGCCGATCTGTTGGTCTGTCTCGGCAATCTAGAATTTCACTATTTTGCCGGCTATTCTGGTGGGGCCAAGGCTATTCTACCCGGGTGTGCCTCTCGAGAGACCCTAAACGCCAACCACGCAATGATGGTGCATCCCGAAGCGAGTGCTGGCCGCCTCGAGGATAATCCGGTTCGCCTCGACATTGAAGAAGGTGCCGATATGGTGGGAGTTGATTTCATCCTCAATGTCCTGGTAAACGGTCGGCACCAAATAGAAGAGGCAGTCGCCGGTCACATCGAGAAGGCCCACCGTCGCGGTTGCGAATTTGTCCAACAACGGGGGACTGTTGTAATTCCCCAGCGGGCAGAGATCGTAATCGTAAGTGCGGGGGGATACCCTTCGGATTTGAATATGTATCAGGCACAAAAAGCACTGGACAATGCTGCCCACGCCCTCTGCGAGGGGGGGATTATCATCTGGGTAGCTGAGTGTAGCGAGAGTATGGGCAATAAGACCTTTGAGGACTGGCTCGTGGAAGCGGATTCTCCCCAGGAGATGCTGGACCGCATTCAGCGCGAGTTTGTGCTCGGGGGGCACAAGGCAGCTGCGATGGCTGCCGTAATGCAAAAGGCCGATATTTTTCTGGTCTCGACTTTGTCGGAGGAATTGGTGCGGGCTTGTGGCCTGGTTCCATTTTACCGCCTGGATGTAGCCCTTGCTGCCGCCCTGGCCGAAGTTGGACAGGGAGCTAAAATTATAGCCTTACCGCAGGGCGGTTCGGTAATGCCTGTCGCCAGTTGAATAAGACTCTACCTGGTGATTAGCCCGTTGTTCCTAGGCGCTTTCAAGCCGGGCAAAAAGGTCGAGCTGCTCCGTTTTTTCCTCTTCAAACCCCGCCAGGCCAATTCCTAGAAGACGCACTCCCCGATCCTGGGCATCGGTTCGCCTTAGCAAGTCCCTGGCGTGTTGCAGAATAGGGTTTTGTAAATCGATCTGCAAAGGCAGACTCAGGGAGCGCGTGATGGTCTTGAAATTGGGGTAGCGCACTTTGAGGGTCAGCACTCTCCCCTTCAGTTTTCGTCGTCGAAGGCGACCACTTAGTTCAGCAGCCAGATCGCGAAGAGCAGTGTGCATCTCCTCAATATCGTATATATCTGTTGGAAAGGTGGTCTCCTGACTGATTTGCTTGGGTTCGCGTGCGGTGGTGACGGGCTCGTCATCCATGCCGTTGGCCAGGTGCCAGAGTTGGCTCCCGCGCTTGCCGAATTGCAGCACTAATTCCCCTTTGTTTTGGGCTGCTAACTGTCCTATGGTATTTATCCCAAGATGCTGTAATTTTTTCCGGGTAACCTGGCCAACTCCGGGGATTTTCGATACCGAAAGTTCGCAAAGAAATTCTTGAACCTGATCGGGTAGAATGACCACCAGGCCATCCGGTTTTTCGAAGTCGGAAGCAATTTTGGCGAGGAATTTGCATGGTGCCACGCCCGCCGATGCCGTCAGTCCCAACTCGCGGCGAATGTCTCCCTTGAGCATTTTGGCAACCCGTGAACCAAAGGGGATATCGAGCTTGTTGTAGGTTACGTCAAGGTAGGCCTCGTCGAGGGCCACAGGTTCGATCAGGTCGGTATATTCTCGAAAGATAGCGTGAAGCTGGCCGGAAACGCGGCGATAAAGGGTGAAGTTCGCTGGGATTCGAACGGCATGGGGGCAAAGACGGAGTGCAGTTTTCATCGGCATGGCCGAGTGAATTCCAAAGCTGCGGGCTTCGTACGAGGCCGCAGCTACGACTCCACGGGCATCGGCCTCACCGCCGACGACAACCGGACGTTTGGCTAAGTCGGGATTTTCTCTTTGCTCGACCGAGGCGTAAAAGGCATCCATATCGACATGGATGATCTTCCTTAGGGCAACAGGGGGTTGCCTGAGAGTCTGGCTCATGTTCAAAAGGCAAAAGGAAGAGTGACAATCTCGGTTTTATGCTCCACTCCGTCCAGCATAAAATCAGCTTGAGTGCCGGGGGCACAATGAAGATTGCGGACATAGGCCAAAGCAATATTTTCCCCCTT
>CAXFTV010000798.1:0-7324 GCA_964005845.1 uncultured bacterium | reverse complement strand
TGCCCAGAGTAGACTTTGCCCGGCGGTGAACTGGGCGCCTGGTGGACGTCAAAGGGAGACGAATGGAATTCGTTGGTAAAATCTGTAGCGAGGTTGTTGGCTAGGTCCATATCGCCGTCGTGGATCAGGCTCTGGGTCACGCGCAGATATTGACCTTCGTCGCCGTGTAGCATCGTCAACTGGCAAAAGTAGAGGGTATAGATGCTATATCCCAGCAGACAGGAAAGGAAAATAAGGGCGGCGCCCCGATGCGGCGAAGCCGCTTTCTCCGCGGCTCTTCCTGTGGGGATGTGCAGGAGGAGCGGGACGAGCAAACCCAGGGCCCAGGAGGCGTGCGGCGCCCATAGCAAGGCGAGGTAGGGGAAGAGTATTTCGAGGGGATTCCACAGGCTCAAAAGACGCAGGGTTATCAGGGTGCAGACGAATAGGGGGAGTCGGCGCAGGCGCTTTGTTAGAGCCGCTTCCGCCGGGGCTTCCAGCACCTGGTAGTGCTGGCGCCAGCAGGCCAGGGCCAGGCCGAAAATCGCCAGCATCCAGGGGCCGGGCGACCAGTGCGGTTGCCACCAGGGCGTTTCGATGACCAGGCCCGCGGGCGTCAGGTTGATGTCCGCCTGCAGGTTGTCGAGCAGGAACCAGGCCAGCAGGGAGCTAGTGGCCAGGAGAATATCGGCTCTGAATGGGCGCCGCCCGATCTGAGAAAAGTGCGATTTCATGGATGTGAAGTAGACAAATGCTTTGGCGAGGTGAGGGCTGCGAGGCAGCGGGCGCAATTTTTTTGCGAGGGCTACTAGGAGCAAGCCAGAGCGCGCCCTCGGCTGGCGCACCTTGGCAAATTTCAAGGGGGCTGTTAAAACTCCTGGCAGCTGCCTCGCGGAGCCGGGCAAAATTCTCGGATAGGGTCTCGAACTCGGCTAGCTCCTGCAATAATAGGAATTCTGGCAAAAAGTCTCAAGCAGGCAATTCTTTTGCCCGGGGCATGGGTTTTTATTTTTGACATTATTTGCCAATTACCCTTAGTTGTACGAGCAAAAAAATTCCTTGTACGAGCAAAAAAATTTTGCTTTACTGGAGAGAGAGTATGAGCGATAACCAGATTTCTGATCGCACGCCCAAGTGCGACAGAGCTTCAATCCGGGATGTGGGTGCGGATCAGAACCCCGATTTCGATGCCGTGCGCCATGATTTTCCGCGCGCCAAAACGGCTGCCTATTTCGACAATGCTTCATCGCACCCACTCAGCGTGCACGCGGCCGCAGCTCTGCACCGCTATGTTGAATGGCTGACCCATGAAGTGGGAGAGCCCTGGTGGCCGGCGTGGGCGGGCACGCGCGACGCGGCCAAAACTCTCTTTGCTCGACTGGTCAACGCCCGGCCAGGGGAAATCGCCTTTGCCCGCAGTACGGTCGAAGCCGAAAGCAATGTCCTCAACGGTATGCGGGAGCACCTCGCCGGCGGCAATGTCGTGACCAACGATTTGCACTACAATGCGGCGCTCTACAACTATAAAATCCGCCAGCGGGAGGGACTGGAGGTCCGGGTAGTCAAACACCGCGACTGGCAAGTCGAACTGCGCGACATGGAAGAGGCCGTCGATCACAACACCCGGCTGATCGCTACTACTCTGGTCTCCAATGTCAATGGCTACCTGTCCGACGTGAAGGCTCTCGCCGATCTGGCCCACGCCCACGGTGCCTATCTCTACGTCGATGCCATTCAGGGGGTGGGAGCGGTGCCGGTCGACGTGCGGGCCATGGGAATCGACTTTGCCGCGTGCTCGACTTTTAAGTGGCTCATGGGCGTCAAAGGTTTTGGTTTCCTCTACGTGCGCGAAGATCTCCAGGGCACCGTAGTAAAAGCGAGCCAGCCCAGCGGCGGGGGCTCTCTCAATTATCCGCCCTGGACCGAGGCGGCGGCGGCAGGCGACGAGATTTCTTTTTCGACCCGCTCCGGTCCAGAGCAATACGAAGTTAGTTATCCTTCGTACGAAGGCGCGGTCTGTGCCCAGGAGAGTCTGGCCTACATCCTGCGGCTCGGGGTGCACAACATCCGCGATCACGCGCGCAGCCTCACCGATCGGCTGCACGAGGAGATGCCCGCCATGGGGTATCCCTCCATTACCCCGCGGCACAACGAGAGTTCGATCGTGGCCTTTAAGATCCCCGATCCCGGGGCGGCAATGGCCCGCTTGCGCCAGGCCGGGGTCCACGTGGCCATGCGCTTTGGCAATAAAATGCGGATCTCGCCCTCGGTATACAACAATCAGGAGGACGTCGACCGTCTGCTAGACGCTTTAAAAGCTGTCTGATTGGGAACTTTAAAATGATTTTCCAGCTCTGCCAAAAGGGGAGAAAAAATGGGAGTAGATCCCAACAAGATCCGTCTTACCGGCGAAAATTCCTTCCTGCGCATCGGCGAAGCGACAGATGGGGAGCACACTGCAGAGAACAGTCACTGGCGGGTATACCTCTCGCCCAAGGGGATGGGGCATGCCTTGTTCAGCAAATGTGTCCTGAGCGGCAACAAACCCCGGATCTATGCAGATAATATTGCCCTGGCGCGCTGGCTCCAGGAAGGCATCATGGCTTCGATGCGCGATACCTATTCGGGGGAGGAGATCCCCATCGTCGAGGCCGAATTTTCAAAGAGCGGCGATTCCTCGACCTGCTGGAGCGAATACGTCGAGTCGCGCAATGAGCTCATCTGTCTGAGCTGGTACGATTTTATGGCGCCCGTGGTGGTGGCCAATCGGCCTTTTGAAAACCCGGACCAGCCGCATGGCTTGTACAGCGTCCTGGTGCCCGCCCGGCGGGCGCAGATGACGGTTAACGGCGAAGCCGTAGTGGGCCGGGCCTTGCCGGGGGATTTCTGGGGCCGGGAGGGCAGCAGTTGTGCACTGGCCCTCTCGGAGTCGTGGACCATTCCGCCGGAGCACGAGTGGGCGGCCGATGCGCTGTGAAGGCCCAGAAAGATTTCCGCCAGCTGCAAATGCACCGGGGGCGCCGGGGCATTTTTTAAGTTGAGCTGCGGCTGGTTCAGCCGCAAGCAAGCGGGAATCTCGGATTTTATCCATTCGCAGTAAGATGCCCACAATTTTTTTACCAGCCAGTTCAGGGGGCTTTTCTTGATGAAACATTTTGCCGTCGAGATCGGAGAGCTAGTGGTGCCGGAGGATTGGATGGATGATCCGGCGCGGATTTTGAAGGTCGGCTGGAAAGGGAAATCGATCACTGGTTTTAACCAGTCTTCGCGGCGGTGCTACGTCTATCCGCTTAAAACTCCGGCAGGGGTAGAGGTCACCAACGAGCGCCCGACCAGCGACCATCCCTTTCACCAGTCGATCACTGTCGGCAACGACTATTTTTTCACCTACGAGACATCGGCCGGCGGGCGCTTTGAACATCCCGGTATGTGTTTTTATACCAACATGGTCGACATGCGGGGCCGGGGGGAGGGCCGCATAGTGGCCACGGCGCACAACGAGTGTACTGAAATCAATGAAAATCACCTCGAGTTTATTGCGCGCATGCAGTGGCAGGGCCCGGAAGAGGGGTATGCGCCCAAGTACAGGAGAGTCGTGGCCGAAGAAATGCGCACGGTCAGCGTTTTTCCCGGCGAAAATGCCAATATCGTCGACGTGCGTTCGCAGTTGCGACCCACTCAGTGGGATCTTCGCCTGGGGCCATCGCGGCACGGTTATTTCACTATTCGCATGGCCGACCACCTGCGCGTCATAGATGCCCGGACAGGTGAAAAGCAGGGGGGGCAGCTGGTGGATTCCGAAGGCCGCAGGGGAGAGGAAGTGGGCTGGCAGCACGCCGGCTGGGTCGACTATTTCGGCACCGATTCGGCGGGCCGCACCGCTGGACTGGCGGTTTTTCAGTTTCCGTCCATGGGCAACGTGGCCTGGTATGCTGCGACCTACGGGACCATCCGCGTAAATCCCTTTCGCAAGGGGGGCACCTTTGTCAATAGAGGAGAAGAGGTCGATCTCGGGGTCCGGCTGGTCGCCCACGACGGGGATCCCTTCGCGGCAGGCGTGCCCGATCTGTACGAGGCATTCAAAAAAGAGATGGTATAAGGGGCGCTCGGGTCCTGGACGAGATACTGGAGCACGCCCCCCATGCCGAAAAAATTTCGCGATGCCCCCTTTTAACGACCGGTTCCCAGCACCGGGGCCGGCTTTTCAAATCGGACTGAGCAAACCGGGCAGATTGCGGCGGACCCATTCGAGGCCGTCTCTCATGGCCAGTTCTTCTAAATCGACCAGTCTTCGGGGCGCGCTTTGGGCCATTGCTGCCAGATTCGGCAGACAGCGGCCAGGGGCAAAAGGGGGGCGGGCAAATGCAAAGACGCCGCTGCCCAGTTTTGCCCGCTGCGGTCCCCTCAGGTAGGCGGTGCCAACGGGGGCGCGGTAAGCCCAGACATTTTCAAATAAAATGCGGTCCAGACCGGCTTTGAGCAAGCGCCGGGTCGTCTCGCCCAATGGCAAATTGCCCTGGCCGATGGGCACGCCCAGCACTGCGAGCTGGTCTTGCGGGTCGTCCTCGGGTGCGAGCATGACGTGGTCTTTGAGATGGGCGGAACGGAGGTGGGGCGCCATGGCCTCCAGGGCTTCGAGGGGATCTTCAAGCAGCATCATCGAATTGCCGTAGTCGTAGAGCGCACCGACCCAGGGATGGTTCACCCCCGCGACGATGCGGGCAACCTGGACGCCGGTGAATTCCTCGTGATTTTCGAGCAGGATCCGCACTCTTGCCTCTCGGGCCAGCGGCGCTGCCGCGCGCAGATCCCGGGTGGTGCGTTCGAGCATTTCCCGCGCGCTACCGCGGTGTCGCGTATAAGTGCGCAACTGCCGCGCACCCAGGGCGCGGGCGACTTCTAGCAGGGTGGCCAGGTGGGCCGGAGCAGTGCCGCTGGTATCTAGGTCGCAGAGCAGTCCGGTTTCTTCCAGACGCTGCCTCACCCGGGCGAAAAATGCGGGGGAAGTACCGCCCAGATGGCGGTAGGCAGGACCGTTGGCGCTGATATTTACTCCGGTAAAACCATCGGCAAGGGCCCGGTCTATAAAGGAAAATACATCGTACCCGGGCTGGTACTGGAAGTGAAAACGGAGGCTGAAGGTGTGCAGAAAAAAATGCGGGGGTGCCATTTCAAGCATCTCTTCCAGGCGGTGAAAGGGTTTCCGTCTGCACCGCGGCCGCCTCTTTGTAGCGCTGGCTGATAGTGTCTTCTTTGCCGCCCAGTTCGAGGGCGCGGCGGCAGCAATAGGCAGTCATGCGGTAGGCGAAATAAGGGCTCAGGTGAGCTAGACGAGCCGCGGTATCCACCTCGCCGTAGGTTTTGATAAAGAGTTCGCTTTCCGTCCGGGTAAGGGGCGCGTGCTCGAACAGGATGTGGAAAGCGGGCGAGAGGAAGGCCCACAGGTCTTCGGCCGGATCGCCGATGCCCGGGCATTGCCAGTCGATCAAACGCACCCCCTGTGGTCCGGCGATGAGATTGCCCGCGCCCACATCGGTGTGCACCAGGGCGGGGCGTAGCAGGGGAGGGCCTGTCACAGGTGTGGGTCGCAGCCGCCGCAGACGCTCCACCATAGGTGCTGGCTGCAGACCTTCCAGCAAGCGGTCGCCCTGCGCGAGGATTCCGGCTGCGTCCACCGGCAGGGCGCGAAAATCCGACCGGGCAACGGGTAGAGCGTGCAAGCGGTGCAGCAACCGGGCTATGGGGACGACATCTTTTTTCCAGACCTGACCGGGCCAGTACTGGTACACCAGTAGGGGATTTTCCTCAGTTTTTTCAAAGAATGCCACCCTGGTCGGTGCGACCTGAATAGGGTGCAGCAGGGATAGGGCCCGGGCTTCGGCACCGGGCAGATTGGGGAACAGGCTTTCTCGATGCTCCTTGCGGTAGCGTTTGACCACCCAGTCTATGCCAGGGCCGCGGATGCGGAAATTGTCGTTCCAGAAACCACCGGCGAGAGGGGTCGCACTTACCTCGATGCTTTCATCCAGTAGGCGCTGGCGGCGCAGAAAGTCCAGGATCGCAAAGCTCACGGGGCTGGTAGCTCGATACCCAGCGCCGCAAGTTGTTCCTCGACCTGTGGGGCCCAGCCGCGATTGGCGGCGGGACTGGCGGGACTGGGGTGGAGGATGCTGCCTACTTGGACGTTTTTGCCCAATAGGGCGCGGGCGCGGTCGGCGCTGAATTTGCCAACTCCCAGCACGTGCGTCGGGGCGATGTAGCGAGTTATTTCCGCCAGGGCCTGATCGCAGATTGCAAACAGGGGCTGGCGTTCTGCGGCAGGTAGTTTATCAGGGGTGCGATTGCGGCCGGACTCCTCCATGAAGGCAAGGGGGCAGTAGTTCCACACAAAAAAACGCGCAAAGAACGCCTCAGGTGTGCCAAAGCGGCTTTTGGCCCAGCCCCACAGGCGCTGGCCGCTGACCTCGCTGCGCTCGCACCTGAAGCCCTCTACGGGGCGCTTGGGGTGTTCGCTTTGCGGCCGTTGCACCCCATCGGCTATGCCCAGCCAATCCCGCACCAGGGCGACCTCGCCGAAGGGGACTCCAGTTTGCGCCATGCCCCACGGACCGGGATTCATACCGAGCAGAACGACATCGGCTTCGGGCCGGCAATAGCGCTCGAGATATTGCCGGTGAGCCTTTGCCGCATAGAGCAGTGGATTGTAGACGTGGGCGACGGGCGGCGCGAAGTGCAGTTGGGCCGCGGCACGGGCAAGGGTGCGGGCCGTCTCAAGTGGGGGCGATGGCATCTGATAGGTGTGGTCTTGACGGTTTCGGGATGCAGGGAATATACTGCTAGAGCTCTTATTTGGTCAATGAGCAAGTTGCTAATTTAAGAATCTGGTGGGGCTGGCGCCGGCTCCACTTTTTTCCTGGCGAGGAGTCGTCTTCGCATCCATGGTTCGAAGGGTATGTATGCCGGCTTCGTAGAAGCTCGAACCGGTTGTGACACTCGTTCTCTTGCCCCCTATATTTCCAGCGGCTATTTTGAGGAGGTGGCAGAGAGCCCGCCAGACCATGCCCTTGACCAGATGGGATTAACTTGCTGTGGGAGGAAAGAGAGAATGCAGGTAGAACACATAATCTTCTTGATCCACCCCTGCTGCTACGAACCGTTGGAGCCCGAAGCCGTCCAGCGAGATAATTTGCAGCTTTTTGTCGCCTGCGAGCGCGAGGTGAAGGCGCGCTGGCTCGCGGCACTGGCCGAGCGACCGGCCAATACCCTGCTCGTCCAGCTGGGTGGACCAGCGGCCCTATGCGATAGCGCGGTCGAATACCTGGGCGCGCCAGCCGGTTTCTATCCC
>CAXFTV010000797.1:0-5251 GCA_964005845.1 uncultured bacterium | reverse complement strand
TAGATGGCGCCGGCCCACGCCTCGAAACCGGCGCGAAAATGCACCGTGGATTTGATGCCGATATAACGCATCCGCTGCGGCTCCAGCCCCATGGTGCGCGCAAAGGCCGGCCCAAAGGGCTGCTCGCGCCGGCTCACCAGCAGCACGTGCACGCCCCCCTGCCGGATGTAGGCCGAAGGCCCCATACTGCCCTCCAAGCCCTTGTTGCGCGGCCCATCGTAGAAGAAACGGCCATCCGAAAGGTTGGAAACTGTGGCCTTCATAGGCACGGGCTGGCCCTGAAGGGGAGAAGATTTACCACCCACATCAAGCTCAAGTGTGCCTCCAACTCCAACCTCGTTGCAAAGTTCAACGGCCTTTGGATCGACTATGTACAGAATGCAGGCATCCTCCAGCCCTGCTTCGAGAAAAGTGCGCAGCACCCCGGTGCTATCACCTGGGGCTCCGCCCCCGGTATTGTCGTTTCTATCTGCAAATATCGCTGGATAAAGACCCTGCTTCTCCGCCTCTTCAAGGGCCTGGCGCGTGGTCGGCAAAACGGTATGCCAGTCGGCGCGACGTGCAAAAATCCACGCCCCCAACTGATCTGCCAGCTCCTGGGCCCGGGCCGGGTCACCGTCCGTGGCAACGTAGACCGACGCACCCATGTCGGGGATATCTGCCAGCGGAAAACAAGTGGCAATAGAAGCGCAGACCACCTCGGGCAGCGCCTCGATTTTTTCCAGTTCTTCCATGGCCTCACGCATGGGCGAGTGGGCCGTGACCTGGTTCATGCCCCACACCAGGGGCAACTGGCACAAGGCCAACGTGGGCCGCACACCTTCGCGCACCATCCGCATCAGGATATCGCCACATTGGATACTGCGCTCGACTTGGTCGACTTCCGGGTAGGTTTTCCGCCCCAGTAACACATCCGCATTGTCGATCATGCGCTGGGATACGTTGGAGTGAATATCCAGCTGAATGAGGATGGGCACAGCGGGACCGACCTGATGACGCAGGGCCGCGAGGATTTGGCCTTCACCGTCGTCAATGCCCTCGGCAACCATTGCTCCGTGCAATTCGAGTAGAATGCCGTCTATCGCTCCGGCCGCCGCTATGGCCTCTAGCATATCGCCGAGGATGGTGTCGAAAATATCGCGGGGCGTCGGGGCGCTGGGATGGGCATTGGCAAAAATGGTGGGCACCAACTCAAAACCGTGTTTGTCGGCGGCCTGAATAAAACCGCTTATCGAAGTTCCACCCGTACCGCGGAACTTGTCGAGCAATTCGGTGCCGCGCAGATAGCCAAAACGCTCCTTGCGATAGCTATCCCAATTGGTCTCTATCGGGGAAAAAGTATTGGTTTCGTGGCCGATAACGCCAGTGATAACGCGCATTATATCTTCCTCCTCAGTAACCCAGATTGGCGGCGGCACTAAGGATGCTTTCCCCTACCACATCGACCACCTGCTGCACCTGTTCTTCAGCGATTGTGAAAGGCGGACTGATGGCGATGTGATCGCCTTCGACCCCATCGATCAGACCCGGCGCGCCCGGCATCACCAGTACTCCTCTATCGAAAATCGCATCTACCATCATCGCGGTCACCCCCCGACTCACATCAAAGGGAGCCCGGGTCGCTTTATCGGCAACGAATTCAATGCCGATTAAAAGGCCCTTGCCGCGCACTTCTCCAACGATGGGTATTTCCTCCAGGGGTTTCAATTTTTCCAGCATCAGCTCGCCCATGCGGGCGCATCGCTGCACCAAATTGTGGTCCTCTATATAATTTTGCACCGCCAGGGCGGTGGCACACGAAAGCGGATTGCCGCCGTAGGTATGACCGTGTACAAAAGCCGGCGATTTCTGGTAAATGGCATCGTAGACTTTCTCGTGGGCGATAGTCGCTGCAATGGGAGTATAACCGCTGCTCAGTCCCTTCCCGGTAGCTATGATATCGGGGACGACATCCCAGTGATCGATGCCAAAATTGCGCCCCGTGCGGCCAAAACCGGTCACCACCTCGTCGATTATCAAGAGGATATTGTGACGGTCGCAAATCTCGCGTATCATGGGAAAATACCCGGGAGGCGGAGCCAGGCCGGCACAGGAGGTGCCCAGCACCGGTTCGGCGATGAAGGCGGAAATGCTATCGCTGCCCTCCTGTTTTATTACCCGCTCCAGCTCCGCGGCACAGTCGAGCTGGCATGTGGGCTGGTCCTGGCAATAGGCACAGCGATAATTGTACGGGGGCGAAATGTGGGGAAAATTGAGCAAATAAGGTTCGTAGTCCTGGCGCCAGGGAGAACGCCCCGACATGGACAAGGCGCCAACCGTATTGCCATGCCAGCTCTGCCAGCGAGTGATCACTCGATGTTTTTGCGGATTCCCCGTTTCGATGTGGTACTTGCGCGCCATCTTCATGGCCGACTCGGTAGCCTCTGAACCACCGGAGACAAAAAACACCCGCGCCAGGCCCTCGGGAGTAGATGCCGTGATTTTTTCCGCCAGATCGATCTGGGGTTGGGTAAGGAAACGACTATAGGTGAAGCTTAGTTTTCGCGCCTGCGCACTCATGGCATCTGCGATCTCTTCGACACCGTGACCGATGCTCACCACATGGACCCCGGCACAGGCATCCAGATAGCGCCGGCCCTCGCTATCGACCAGGTAAACACCTTCTCCGTGAGTGATCTGCGGCCATTCAGTCTTGTTGGTGCGGTGAAAAACGCGCTCGCTCTGGACCTGGGTCATTAAATTCTCCTCTTGTATTTTTTCTCTTTTTAATACGGCTTTAAAAATCGGGGCCTGGTACGCTGCAATTTCCACGCCCACGGACTACTCTACGAAATTGGTCCGTAGGGTGGCAATTTGTTCCGGCGCCAGCCCAATCGCCCGCACGTATGCCTCGATACCTCCGTAGCACTCCTGCAAATATTGCAAGGTCGCAAGCATGACTTCGGGCGGACAGACCCGCCGCTGGTAATCCTCCCAGTTCGCGCCACCTTCTCTGCTCTCTGCCGCGGTCGTGCGGGCATCCGCAAGATAGCGCGCGCTAAGCGCGTAGTCGGCGGCTATGGTCTCCCGTGGGACCCCGGCCAAACCGAGCAACAAAGCCGAGATAAGGCCGGTCCGATCCTTGCCGCTGGCACAATGGTATAGCCCCGTAAGGGCCTCCGGAGCCGCCAGCGTCGTCAAAGTCCGGCAAATCTGCATGTGGCAACCGTCGAGCACCGCGCGATAGAGAGCCTTGACCATTTCGGGGCCTTCACCCTCCCTGGGGTACCCTGCGGGCAGCACGTCCCCGATCATGTTCTGGTGGTGAAAGGCTACCCTGTCAGAGCCGACAAAGACATTGGGCGCTTCGCGGGTTTCCCGCGTAAATCTCAAATCGATCACCGTGCGCACCCCATAGGCTATAAGGGCATCCTGAGAAGCCGGCGGCAACTCGTGCAGGCTTGCGGTGCGCAGAAATCTCTTCCAGCGGGTCCGCCGGCCCTCCTCTGTGCGGTAGCCGCCCAGATCCCTGAGATTGAGAGTTCCCGCGAGGTTGATATATCGATCCGGATGTAGAATTTCGCTCATGCAGCTACTCCCTCCTGCCCGGGTTTAAAGCAATGAATATAGTAGTACACAACTCCCTGGACAAACCTGGGTGCATTGGTCTAATTTCTATTGCTCTCGCGGCGATTTTTTGCCTATTCTTCAAAGGTGGGGAGGATGGTTCAAGCGCCCGATTTTGCCCCGCGTGCCGGGGGCACAAATGCGCCCGTGAGGACTAGAGTCCACTTTGTCGGTTTTTTTCCTAATTCAGGGAATGGCGATACGCACCTATGAGCTGGAATCCACGCGACCACGATCCCGAGTGGCCCTTCGACCTGATGGCCACAACCTTCACTTTTAATCCAGCCGCCACCGCCCTGCTGGTAATCGACCTGCAAATTGACCAAATCGCCCTCAATCCAGCGGGCGAGATAGCCCAGAAACACCCCGAAATAGCAACCTACTGGAACACCCGCATCGAGCGTTGCGTAATCCCCAACACCCGGCTTTTGCTCGACTATTTCCGCACCCACGAAATGAAGGTAGTCTACACCCGCAACGGCTATCTCACGGCCACGGGCCAGGAAACTACCCGCAGATTGCGGCCGGGAAAACCCCTGGAAAAGGGCTATCGCGGCACCCCGGGCTACGAAATCGACCAGCGCGTCACCCCGCTCCCGAGCGAACTCGTCGTCGACAAGCTCACCTCCGGAGCATTCAGTTGCACCTGGCTCGATCACGCCCTGCGCAATATGGCTATCAGCGGCCTGATAATCACTGGAGTAGTCAGCGATATGTGTGTCCTGGGAACGGCCAGGGTTGCGGCCGAACTCGGATATGATACCATGCTTAGCGAAGACGCCTGTGCCTCGTTCACCCACCGCGCCCACACCGAAGCCATGCTCATGCTGGCGAGAAAATTCGGCCGCGTCGCCCAAACTCTGGATATCATCGCCGAACTTGAGCAAGCCTGAATCTGCATCGCTGGGGCCGCGAGCAAACAATTATTGGCCAATCAATCCAATTGCCGCCGCGCGAAGCCCAGATTGGAGTTTTGCGCCGGCTGCTAATATTAGTACCCGGGAGCGCGCCTTTGCACGGGAGCATGCAGCCAAAGCCACAAAAAAAGGCACAACTAGTTTGCCAGAACGCAGGAGATAGAACTCGATGAGCGAAATACCCGACGCCAACCCAGGGGATCAAAGAGCACCTGCAAATGGTTCGCAGAAGCCCCTGCACGAATTGCTGCGCCCAGAAGTCCTGGCGGCCTTTGACCGCACCACTTTCGAGCGCGAAGGCTATTGGGTGTGGAAAGGCATACTGACCGATGCCGCCCGCCGGCAATGGACCGCCAGCCTGCAAGGACTGCAGCAAATGAACGATGAGATCATTATGGCCACCGACTGGGCAGCCATCGACTGGGCCGCCATGGGAACGACGCCACCGCCCGCGGAAAAACTCACCCCGGAATTCAAAGCCACCTGCTGCGGCGGCTCCGAGCAACAGTACTTTCTTCCCGCCAATGCCCGGCCCTATATGCACGAACACGGCCTCTTGGGGCCGGGTCCGGCGCTGGCTACCAGAAGTTTTGCATCACAGGGTTTCCTGCCGGAATATTTCCCCCCCGCCTACGACGATTTCTTCCTCG
Source organism: uncultured bacterium (assembly GCA_964005845.1). Taxonomy (GTDB): domain Bacteria; phylum Latescibacterota; class UBA2968; order UBA8231; family UBA8231; genus CAXFTV01. Next base: position 78 of record CAXFTV010000797.1, on the reverse strand, counting down.
ATATATCCAGTGCCCACCCGCAGATGATGGAACTTTTGGGCAAGCTTCTCGGCCAGCGATTTATTCTGGACCACTTTA
>CAXFTV010000796.1:0-5898 GCA_964005845.1 uncultured bacterium | reverse complement strand
CGCCGCCGCGGCACTCGCCCACGGCACCACAGCCTGCTGATAGAGGCGCAGACAACCCGCTGCAATATCGAATACAACGGCGACAAAATACCAGCGATGCGGCTGCAGCGCGACCCCGGTGCGGAAGGTCTGACTGGCGCCGGAACCTCGGCCTAAGCGCGCGACGATATCGCCCTCTGGCCCGATTAAAAGCCCGTAACCGCTCGCCTGCTGCGCGTCCCAGCGGGTCAAAAGCCCCTGCCATCCACGCCCGGGCAGGGTGGGGTAAATCCAGGCCTGCAAAGTAAAGCTGGAAAGATCGGCAAGCAGCGGTGCGGCCGGCAAGACGACGTATGAGCCCGGATGAATCTCCTGTATTCGTCCGGGATAGTCGCCGTTGATGGAAGTATCGATCTGCTCCTCTTTCCGCCCCGGACCCTGCGGGTGCGGATCGCCGTGGATCAAGCGAACGATGTCGGCCCGATAAAGGGGCGATGCGCAACTGACCATGAACGAAATCCGTTCGCCCGCTGCGACGCTTATGCGATCGGCATAGCCGATAATTTTGCTTGCTGCAGTCATAATTTCACCCGCGAATTCAGGAGATCCCGCTCCGGGCGGCCGCCTCTTTGCAGGCCCGGAGCGTCCGCTGGATATCGGCCTCGTCGTGGAAGAGGGCCACATCCATGCGGATCTGGCCGGGAAGATACTGCCCGGCCAGGATGCCCTGTGCCTCCAGGGCAGCGTTGAAGTTCACCGCGTCCTCTACCGCGATCGCGACAATCCCGCCCCTTTCCCCGTCGCCGCCAGGGGTCAGGACGGCAAACCCGGCCGCCTCGAGCCCTTCGAGGAGGAGGCGGGACAGCGCGCGCACGTGTTCCCAGATGCGCTCCACTCCGAGTTCATCGACGATGCGCAGGCCGGCGCGCGCAGCCACCAGGCCGGCGCCGTTGTGGACACCGCGCTGCAAGCGGCGCGCATCGTCGTGCAAATTCATCCTGTGGACATCGAAATCCGCAGGGTTCTGCGCGCTCATCCAGCCCACCAGCGGCGGCGGCCCCAGCTCGAGCAAGTCCCGGCGCACATAGAGGAAACCGGCCCCCAACGGACCCCACAACCACTTGAAGGTCGGACAGGACAGAAAGTCGACACCCGCGGCGCCGACGTCGATGGGAACCACGCCCGCCGCCTGTGCCGCATCGACCACGAGATAGGCGCCGCGCTCGTGCGCCAGTCCGGCCAGCGCCGCCAGATCGTGGCGGAAACCATGGCCCATAGTCACGTGACAGACATCGATAGCAGCCGTATTTTCATCTACCAGGCGGCGAAACTCGTCCAGATGCACCCGACCGTCGCGGGCCGGGGCGTAGCGAATCTCGACTTCGGGGCGCAGCATCCAGGGATAGACATTGCTCTGGTGCGTCAACTCGTCCACCACCACATTGCTGCCCGGCGGGGGCGCGATGAGACTCGCGGCAATGCTGAGGCCCATGCTGGTATTCTCGATAGTGGCGATTTCGCCGCAATCGGCCCCTACGAGTTTGGCAAAGAGGGTTTTGCTTTCCTGGAAAGCGTCTTCGGCCAGCTCCCAGCAGGCATCGCCCCGCCGCCGCCAGAGGTCCACGAACTCGTCGACCGCCGCCGCCACACTGCTGGCAGCGGGGCAAATATTGGCGGCGCGCAGGTATACCCTGTCGCCGGCGACCGCAAACTGCTGGCGCACGGGACTGCCCTGATAACTCAGCATGAATCGCTCCAATATGCCGCCTGCTCGCTCGCGGCTGACACCGCGCCGCAGGCCCTGCACCTTTTCGCTGTTTATCCCTCCGCCTGCTCATCCCAGCTGGCGATGAATTCGTCCACCTCCATGGCGGGTATCTCGTTGAAATTATAGGTGCTGGGTTCCTTGGTCTGAAAACCGGGGACGAGATAGGGCTCGTCGACCTGGAGCAGGCGATCGAAGGGCGCGAAGCGCTGCCACAAAATGCGCCCCTCCTCCCGGGTAAAGCGGCTGCCGACCGGACCGCGCGCGGCGCGCACCGCCCCCTTTGCTATCTTGCTCAGATGAATCACGCAGATCATCCGCCCCACCTCGCCCGCGTGCAATTCGGCCAGTCCGTGCAGAAAACCGGCCTCGTCGCGTGCGATCATCGCCCTGAAGATCCCCTCCATCACGTCGTATTCGCGTTCCCACAGTTCCAGAAAATGCTCAAACCTGGAGGCCAGATGCACGGGCAGATTGTGGACCAGATCCGGGGTCCAGTGAAAGGCGTGTGCCGCGCTCAGGCTGCCGTTGTTGAACGAGCGGTAGGTGTATTGCAGGGTCCGCCTCAATTTCGTGCTGTAATTGCTGCCCCAGTGCAAAATCGGCGTCAGATAGACAATGCCGTCCCCGGCCTCCAATTCGATCGCCATGCCGCCGTCGATCGGCGCGTACTCGCTGCGGGCCAATTGGCGATTTTCGGCCTCGGTATTAAGGCGCCGATGGCTGCCGGGCACCAGCCAGAATACATCGTCGTCATAGAGGGCGATATTCCACTGGGTATAGCACGGGGAATTGGCCAGAAAGTCGGTGAAGTGGGCGGCGCAGGGCCCGTGCTGGGGCGGGCGAATGTCGCGGTGCCAGTCGGCCGGTCCGCAGTCCTTGCGCGGATTGCAGAACATGCCGAACTGCAGCGGTGCTACCTCTTCGGCCCGCATGACCTGCTTGCTGATCCCATAGGTATTCTGGTGAAACACGAAATCGATCGCGGCGCAGGATTCACGCTCCGCCACTCGATCGAAGAGAACGCGCGGCTGGATGCCGACCTCCCATTCCCCGCCCGCTGGTTCGCCGGGCTGACGATGGTCTGCCCACCATTTTTTGTGGCGCTCGAGCAGTTGCTCGCAGTGACTCCGCATCGACTCCAGCTGCGCCGGGGGGACGCAGTGGCGCACGATGAGGTAGCCCTTGCGGAGAATTTCTTCCGCGTCCACCTGGGTCGCCATGGGATTATACCCCGTCCGGTTAAAGAAGTTAGAGCAAAATAAGAACCTTTCCGGGCGGCGATCAAGAGCCGGCTTGACGGCCGCTGCCGCAACGGGCATTTTTCGGCGTGGACCCGTTTGCCACCAGAGGAGATCATTCAAGTGGAATACAGGACACTGCGGCATAGCGATCTGAAGGTTTCTGCCATCGTTCTCGGCACCGCCTTTCGGGGTGGTCTGACCGACGCCATGCCCGGCGTTATAAGCCGGGCCCTCGATCTGGGCATCAACATTTTCGACACCGGCGAATACGTGCGCCACAAGGTGGTCACCGAAGCGGTCGTCGGATCGGTCATCAAGGACAGCAGGAAAGACGTCGTTCTCGCGGTAAAACAGGTGCCTCCGGCCGACGCTATAGAGAACCGCCTGCGACATCTGCAGACCGACTACATCGACATCCTGGAACTATTGCCCTGCCGCTGCCACGCGGTGTGCCGCTCCAATTATCCCGAGCACGCCGAGGCGCCGCACTACTCGATCGCCGACACCGTGCGCACAGCAGAAAAGCTGGTGCGGAAAGGCGCCGTCCGCTATCTCGGCGTATCGCGTTATACCACCGCCCAGCTGCGCGCAGCTGAGGAGGCCTTGGAGACGGCGAAAATCGTCTCGGACCAGCTGCACTACAACCTGGTCTCCAGAGAACTGGGCGAAGAAGTCATGCCCTACTGCAAGCAGCGCGATATCGCCATCATGGCCTTCAGTCCTCTCGGCGCCGGGCTCTTCTGGGGCGACGACGCCAGGATCAACAAAGAACGCTATGGGCGCTACGGCTTCGACACGCCTGAAAAATTAGCGCGCTACAGAAACCTGATACAGGTGCTCGAGCAACTGGCCCGCCAGCGGCATAAAACAATCGCCCAGGTGGCCATGAACTGGGTGCTGTGCCAGGACCTGGCGATCCCCATAACCGGCCCCGACACCGTGGCCCACCTCGAAGAAAACTGCGGCGCCGCCGGCTGGAGACTGGATGCCTCTGAACTCGCACAAATCGACGACGCAGTTGCCACCCTGCGGGAAGGAAAGAGAAGACCTAAAAAAAACGGTTCTCCCGGCAGTCAATAAGCCGTCGTTTTCCGCGCTCGCCAACGAACCAGGGGCGCGGGGATGGATGAATTCACTAATCCCGCAGCTAGCCGGGGCACTGGCGACGGCGAGGACGCAGCTATGCCGCGCCAAATGCAAAAATAAAAAGCAACCCCCAAACCCAGAGGAGCCAACCATGACGACCACAATCCCCCCGTGGGTCAGCTATCCCAGCGAGGACTGGCAATTCATCAGCCCCCAGAAGGCCGGCTTGAACGTCGACAAATACAACCACTTTATCGACCACCTCAACGTCCGCGGCGCCTCCTTCGGCGGCGAAAACCACAAAGACGACCTCTACGGCGCCGTCCTCGCCCGCGGCGGCTACCTGCTGCACGCCTGGGGCGACCGCCACTACCGCTTCCAGACCGCCTCGGTTGGCAAAGCCCTGATGTGGGCCCTGGTGGGTTTTGCGGTCGCAGAAGGCCGCCTGGATCCGGACCGGCCCATCCACCATACCTGGAATGGCGCAGGCCTGCTCTCCCACCCGCACAAACACCTCGACGCCGGTCACCACGCCACCCTGACCATCCGCCACATCCTCGGCCCCAAAGAATTGAGCAAACACTACGGCGGTTTTCCCATGGAACTGGGCAACGAATGGCAAAAAGGCCGCGCCGGCCACAGCGGCGCAGAAGCGGATAAATCGGTTCCCGCGTGGGCCAATTGGAGCGGCGACCCATTCTACGACCTCTACTCCCACGCGGAACCAGGCACCGTGGGCCACTACAGCAGCGCCGGCTTCTGGCGCCTGTCCCAGGTCATGACCCATGTGTGGGATCGCGACCTCAAAGCGGTCATCGACGAGAAACTGTTCGGCAAAATCGGCATTCCGGCCGCGCGCTGGGACTGGTACACCGGCCGGGTGGTCAGCGCCAAAAAGTACTTCTACCCCGGCATTCCCGATTCCTACACCTATCTGGATCCGCCCTACGAAGTCAAGGGCCACCCGGTGCGCAGCGGCCCCGGCTGGGTCGTTATTTCCGCCTCGGATCTGGCGCGCTTCGGCCATTTGCTGGCGACGCGGGGACAGTGGAAAGGCGAACAGTTGCTCGACCCCCAGTGGCTGCGCGGTCACTCCGGCGGCAACCGCAGCGGCGCCAGCGGCGAGAGCACCTACTATACCGCCATGGGCGTGGTGACGTCCGAAGGGCTCGATCACGCCCATGCAATTGCCACCAACAGCTTTCTGCCCGAGGAGTTGTTCAGCGGACCGCTCCAGGCCGGATGCTAGCAGATCATCCTGCAGAACATCGGCAACGCCGACGCAACCAAAAGAACAGGAGCCGCGATCATGCCCGAAACCGCTTCCCGTCCCAACCTGCTACTCGCCTGCGACCAGAGGGTGCGCCAGAACTACCTGGCGGCGGAAGATATCGAACGCCTCGAGCGCTTTGCCGACTGGGACTGGTTTGAGGCCGAGGGCGGCGGCATCTACACCACCAACCGCGACGAAAGCGCCGCCGTCGAACTGGCGGCGCGGCTGGGCGAAACCGACGGCCTGATTGTCTGTCACGGATCGCCCACCATCAACGCCCCCATTCTGGAAGGGGCGCCGCGGCTCAAGATCATCGGCGAGCTGGAGGGCGATCGCTTTGCCAGCCGCATCGACCTGGAAGCCGCCTGGACGCGCGGCATCCGCACGGTGGATACCACCAACGGCTCCTCCTATCCGGTGGCGGAATGGGCGCTGGCACTGATCATCATCGCGCTGCGCAATGCCGGCGCCCTGTTCCGCCGGATCATCGCCAGAGATATCGCCGGCGACCGCGGCGCAGCTGGGGAAGCCCTCGTGGGCAAGCGCGTCGG
>CAXFTV010000795.1:0-3517 GCA_964005845.1 uncultured bacterium | reverse complement strand
GCGGCGCTGGGCCCAGGCAAGCGGCTGCCCGTTGAGTTGTAGGGCGAGTTCGTCGTCCTGATTCAGCTCCTGGAAACCCAGGCCCAGGATGCACTTGGACAGGATGCCTTTGGCGCGGGCGCGTTCCAGATCATCGGCGATATTAAAATGCAGGACGGCGCCGCGTTCGGCGCGAGTCTGTTCCAGGCGCAGGGGGAGTTGCTCCAGCGGCAGGCAGTAGCGGAAGGCGTGGCCGATTTGGGAATCGGGCGCGCTCGGCCGGGCTTTATCGATTTCGTACATTTTGTCGAGACGGGACAGAGCAGCAGGATCGGCGAGCTGGCCGACGATTTCCCTTTTCCATGCGGCCGACATACAAAAAAAGTTAAAGAAGTAGAGCCCGGCGGCGCCGGCGTCCCAATAGCGCGCTGCAATCGCCCGCATCACCTCGGTGTCCAGCAGCGGTCGCAAGGCTTCAAAGCAACCGAGAATGCGGCAACTGGTACCCGTGGCAGCGCGGACGAATTCCGCCACCCGAGCTTCAAAGGGGTTGAAACCCAGCCCCGTGATGACCAGGTCCACCAGACCTTCTTTGATCCAGGTTTCGGCCTCCATGCCGAGACGCTCCGAAGCGGCCAGGGTAGGGGCGACGCGGACGGCCAGTTCCAGGTTGCGGCCTTTTTCTTTGCCGATTTCGTCCATCTGCTGGCGCAACTGGCGGACCATATCGGTCAGGAGGTAGCGATTGGCAAAGGCCTGCTCGGGGCGGAAAGTACCCGGGTGGCGCATGAAATCCAGCTCGATGCCATCGCAGTCGAAGCATTCCAGCAATTCACAGGCAATGCTGTTCATGAAATCGCGCACTTGCGGAAAAGCATAGTCCTTGCCGGTGCGCAGGCCCCAGAGCGGGCTGCCGATCGCCGGATTTTCGCCGGGCCGTCCGATCAGCCACTCCGGATGGTCGCGGCGAAAGCGGCCGAACGAGGTGCTTGATTCGTCTGTGTTGTAGTGGGTATTCATGCGCAGCGATGGAAAGAACTTCATGCCGATCTCGTGACACAACTGCGCAATGGCCGTGACCGGGCCGCCGTGATGGGAACACAAATGGCGGAGGTTGCGGGCGCGGATCTCGTCTGCCGGATTTTCAAAGCTATCGACATCCTGACCAAAACGCTCACCTATCTGGGTTTCGTAGGAGTATACCTCGCGGCCTCCGACGCTCCAGAGAAAGGTGTCGATGGGCGAATCGGCATGGGGAGCGACCATCTTGTCGCGCAGATCTTCAATGGAGATAGGCGGTCCATAGGAGCTGAGAATCCAGCCGTCGTCGTTGGTCAGTATCCGCATCTGGCTCATGTCTTATTGGCGTCCAGCAACTCGTCGAATGTGCGGCGAGAAGTAGTCCTGCATGCAGGGGAAACCGAAGATTGCAAAAAATTCTTGTTGTTGGTCTGTCAACATCCGTGCAGTCCCCTGCCGTCCACAGTCGCCTCGCGCCTGCACTTGGAGTCAGTTTCTCAGTCGTTGAGAAGGGGTCGGCGGCCGCCGCTCCAGGTATCGGGTTTTTCCGTCGCCGAGGGCCAGTAGGCGTTCGGATCTTCATCCCACAACTCGCCGCACATCGACGTGATGAGGCGCCATTCCGCGGCGCCGAAATCCGGCTCCGGGTGGTACAGGAAACGTTTTAGGCCCGCCTCTTTCGAGGCGCTCAAAATGCCGTGCAGATCCCGCACCGGCATGGGATCGCCACCGTGCGGTTTGCGGCCGGTGGAGAGCCAGGCGATGACCTTGTCTGCATCGCCGATAGCTTCCAGGGCCCGCCGCGTCTCGCTATAGACTATGCGGCTGAAAAACTCATCGGGAAAGCCCATTTCCATATCCATCAACGAGCGCACCCCGGGAAGCTCGATGCCGAAGAGCGCCTGCACGACCGCAAAACAGTCGGCTTCGTTTAGCGAGGGGTTCCAGCGGCCGAGTCGTTGCACCCAGCGAGCGATAGTGCCGTACATGCCGTCCATGCCGCGGTGCCAGAAGTAGTGTTTGGGAAAGATGTAGTCGAAGTAGTCCGCCATCTGCTGGTAGTTTTGTCCGGTGAGGGAAGAAAAGGTCGCCGTGCGCGGAATGCCGCCCAATTCCAACTTGCGGTCGACGCCCTCGAGAGAGGCGCGGGCCTGCTGCCACTCAAAACGCGAAATCTCCTGGCGCGCACGCAGCCAGTAGAGCACGTCCTCGTTGATGTCGAAGAGAATCATCGCGCCCAGCATGCCGCCGGCAGCATGGTAGCGCACCAGATCGGGGGTGAGATTATGCAAGCGCTGGCGCAGGTGATCTATGCCGCGTTGCAGGCGGTCGACAGTGGCGCCGATATGCTCGAAGCGCCCGTCCTCTCCCGGCCGGATCTCCAGAACTTCGCCGCCGTGGTGGAATTCTAGCTCGTAGTGGTTTTCCCCCGGCCCGTCGACGATGAAACCGGTTACCTGCGGAAAGGTATTCACCAGATCCTGCACCGCAGCCGGGGAACCGCCGCCGCCAAAAACCATGATGGGCCAGCCGCGCGCGGCGGCGTCGTCCATCATCGCCTGCAGTTGTCTTTCTTTTGCCAGATCGCGCGGTCCTGCCTCCGGGGGCGTCTCGCCGAAGGCGGCGTAGACCTTTGGGTCGGGTGCATGGGCGCTGATGCGGGTGCCGTCCGCCTGGAGGAACTGCATGCGGCCGACGACGATGCCGCGCGCTCCGCCTGCTTCCCAGGCGTCGAAACGCTCTTTGAAACCTTCCAGCCAGTGTTCGAGCGGACTGTCGCTACAGGTGAAGACCCAGAATTCCATAAGGCGTTCTCTTTCTCTATGAAAAAGGATGGAGGTGACGGTCCAGCATAATACAAAAATCGACGGCGCGCTGCAAACGGGGGTCACTTGGGCGCGATGGCGAGAAGCAATAGCTGATTTTGAGATGCTTCTCAAAGGGCGGCAAACTCGCGATGGGTTGTAGGGGTAGAGCGGCTAGATGTCCTCGTTTCTGGGAGCCAGGGCGGATGGCATGCCCTGGTTGATCTGATAACCAGTGCCGGCGGTGATTGGCCAGGATTGGCCGCCTTTGAACTCGAAGCGTTCCTCCAGTCCGCAGAGCCACAGGAATAATTGTGCAACCCGGATGGAGTCGGACCACTTTTCGGGCAGGGCATTGTCGTTGGCAAAGCTCACCTGGGTAAAATCGAAGTCCGGGTCTGCGAGCCAGTCGCGCTGCGGTGAGGCGGTGCGGAAATAGTTGTATTTGAGCAGATTGCGGATGCCGCTGGCGGAGGAGCGAGTGGCGCGGTGCCAGATTGAGTAGTGGGTGATAAAAATCGAACCGGCCGGTGCTGCCGTGGACCTGCCCTGACGAATATTGCCGTAGTGAGCCATAAAGCGGCGCTTGATGCGCAGCAGGTGAGAGGAGGGCACCACTTCGGTGGGCCCCAACTCTCTGGGGGTTTCCTGGGGATAGTAGAATACCTGCAGAAAGTCCAGGTGCAGTTTGTCGCTGGCGCCGCCGTCGCGGT
>CAXFTV010000794.1:0-4256 GCA_964005845.1 uncultured bacterium | reverse complement strand
CCAGTTCCCAGCCATTCATCGACAGGCCGGCCAGATTCGGGTAGGAATCCGCGAATTCGATTTGCTTGGGAGCGACCCTGCGCGCCAGGGCCATGGCGAATCCGTCGTAGTCGATGAAGGCCTGATCGCGATCCTCGGGTATGGGGATCCAGGTGTGACAAGCGCCAGCCGGGAAGCGCGCCCATCGCCATTGGCCGGAGTGGCGGTCCTTGTCGTTGATGAGGAAATCCAGCAGTCTCGCCTTCAGAAAGGCTCTGGAGTCGACCCGGTTGCAGGGCGTTTTTTCCAGGTGTTGCCACAGCTTCTCGGTGCCGCTGATTTTGCGGGAGCCGGCAAAGCCCGGAGTATCACCCAGACCTTCAGAGGGGTGCTCCTGCAGCGTCCCGACAAGGCCGGCAAAGTCCTCGCGGTATTCTTGCAGGCGCGGATCGTCGGGAATAACGACGAGGGTATGCTTGGAATGGAGGATGCCGGTCGCCTCCATCAGCGCATCTACCACCAGCGCCCCCGTTGGCAGAAGGGCACTTATCTGATCCTGGAGAACGTCGTCCACGACGGTGTTTTTGAGTTCGTCCCAAATCCTTTTGGTGGGGTCTTTATCGAGCGAGCGAACGGTATAGCGGCGACCGTCTTCCCCGCTAAAGTGAAGGGAGATGGACTGGCCAAAGCCACCGGTGCGCAGCGGCGTCAGGCCGCCGCCGACGCCGTCGAGGTCGAGGACCGCAACTTCGATGGGGGTGGTCCACAGAGCGCGGTAATCGCTGCCGTAGAACCAGCTTTTAAAGCTGCCAGCGGCGAAGCGCTGCCCCGGAACCACGGTATGGGTCCGGGCGCCCGGCGGCGGCGTGGAGCGCTGGATTCGGTGCCCCGGAGGGGGTTGATCTTGTTGCGCTTTTGCTACCGCGGGGAAAGAAAAAGCCAGTGCCAGGCAGAGTGGCACCAGCATCCTGCGCCGAGTGAATGTCTTTTGTACGATGCGGTACGAGGTCTTTCTTAGGGCAAAATGTGGTCTCATCGTCTACCTCTATTTTCTGCGCCGGCAGCTCGGGGCTGGTGCGCTAGTCGCGCCGGGAAAGATGCTTAGCTCTCCTCTGCAGGGCGCAAATCTTCGTTCGCCTTGCAGGGGCGCAAATGCACCTGCCGGGGCGGCTCGTCGTAGCCTTTCCAGGCGTAGGGGTCGGCGCCCGCCACCGGCAGCACGCAGCGCCGGTCGGCGTTGGCGGGGCGCTCGTCATCCTGTATGTTCCAGGGCAGCAGGCTCCAGGCATTGCAATAGTGGTTCACCAGCACGCGGCGATAGTTGCGGCCGCGGTTTTTGCGCGAGCGGTGCAGGAGATAGCCGTTGAAAAAGACGAGGGTGCCGGCCTCCACTTCTACCGGGATCTCGGCGCTCTCGTCGAAGCCGTAGCTCTCGGGGGCGAAGTCGAACTCCTCGGGGTTGTCGTGCTGGCGCTGCGGATAGAGATAGCCCTTTTTATGCGAGCCCGGCACTACCCACAGACAGCCGTTTTCCAGGGTGGCATCATCCACCGCTATCCAGGCGCCGATGAGCGAGCGGTCGCGCGTCGGGATATAGATTTCGTCCTGGTGCCAGGCCTGGCCCTGAAAACCGGGGGGTTTGACGAAATACATCGATTGCATGCACTTGACGCTGCCGTCCCACCAGGGCAGATGAGCCGCGGTGATCTGGCTGAGGGCGCCGCAAATGCCGGGGTGGCGCACGTATTTTTCAATGACCGGACTGACGTAGTGCGGCTGATGGATGCAGAGGATATCGCGCAGCACTTCGGCCTCGCTCCTTTGCGGCGGCAGGGCTGCTTCGCTGTCGCTGCCGTACTCGCCGCGCGCCACGGCGACCAGGTCGCGCTTGAGCTCTTCTAGTTCCGCCGCTGCCAGCAGCTCCGGCACGACCAGGTAGCCCTTTTCCACAAAGGACAGAATCTGCTTCTCGTCGAGCACCTGGGGCACGTCGATGCGGGGCCCGGGGGCTTGGGTGCTGATTTCCATGTTTTCTATTCCGAATTTATTGCAATGCGACTTTGGATGTAGTGGCCATATTAGTTTTCGGGCATGATAGCTTCAGGAGCTGCCGCTCTTTCGACCCGGATGGCGACCATGGTCTGGTCGTCTTCCTGGGGCCCCCCAGCGGTGAAGGTTTGGACGGCTTCAAACATATGGTCGACCAGTTGTGCTGCACTGGCATTTTGGCAGCCCATTTCTCTGATCGTCTCGGCGGTGCGTTCGAAACCGAATAGATCGTCGTTGCTGTCGCTGGCTTCGATGATGCCGTCCGAGCACAGGACCACCAGGTCGCCCTGGGCCAATTCTAGCTCGGCGACGGCGTAGGTGGACTCGGCGCGAATGCCGAGGGGGAAGGCGCTCAAATCGATTTCCTCCACGGTTTGGGTCGCGGCGCGAAAGACGAAGGGGTAGGGGCAACCGCCGTTGGAAAGCCGCAGTTTGCCGGCGTCTGGGTCCAGTTCGGCCATGGTGAAACAGACGAAGGTGCGGCGTTCGAGGACGCGGTGCAGGGAGTTGTTCAGACGCGGCATCAATTCCCGCGGCCCCGGGGTATAGCTTATCTGGGTATCCAGCAAGCCGGAAAAAACCATGGTCGGAATTGCGGCCTTCATTCCGTGTCCGGTCACGTCCGCCAGGGCGATGATGAGGCGGCCGTCCTCGAGGCTGAAATACTGGTAAAAATCGCCGCCGACCTCGGTGGCCGGGCGGCAGCGGCCGACGATGTCGAAACCCGCCAGGCGGGGATTTTCGCTCGGCATCAGGCTCATCTGCATATCGTGGGCCGTCTGCAGCTCCTGCTCCAGCAGCTGATTGTGGGCCGAAACGACTTCGTTGGCGCGCTCGAGCTCGGCGGAGCGCCGCCGCACCCGGGTCGTCAAAGCGTAAATCGAAAAGCCGGCAATGGCGACGAAGAGCAGCGAGGCGAGGATGAGAATCCGGCCGCGCTCTTCCGGCTCGCCGATATAGGGATCGAGCAAGACCGTGGTGAGGACCTGCCAGGGGGGCGTTTGCAGGGAGAGCCGGGTGAGCAGATAGTTGCGCCCAGCGCGCTCGAGTTTGGCCGATGGGGGTTCGTCGCCGGTGCCCTCTTGAAAGTCCGCCGCCAGGAAGTGCGGATATTTTTCATCCACCTTGAAGCCGGCAGCGGCGCCGGCGGCCGAATCGTAGACGATGTGGCGCCGCTGCCGGTCGAAGATCAGCAGTTCTTTGTCGCCTTCGGCATTCCAGGGGATTACTGCCGCCAGCTGGCGGTCCACCGCGACATAGCCGATGAGGGCTTTTGTTTTGCGGTGGTTGACCGGAAAGATGGTGCGCATGACGCGGCTGGAATCGCCCAGGCTCAGGACATAGCTGCCGGTGGCCGGATGCTCTCGGGACTTCCAGCTCGGCGCCAGCAGCGGGGCGGCCAGCAGATCCCGGGCCGCATTCTCCTGGCCGTCGGAGGCGGTCATGGCATTGGCGGCGTTGCCGCTGTCGCGCTCGAGAAAATCTAAGAGCGCCACCGGCTCTCCTGCCGCATTCAGATAGCTGATGGCGCGGTAGTTCGGGTCGTCGAGCTGGGCGTACCATTTGAGGCCCAGCTGGCGCAGAGCCAGGGCGCTTTCCGCGGTGCGCTCCTGTTCCTCGAGGGAGGCGAAACGCCGCTGCACGCCGCGGCTCAGGTGCAGGATCTTGGTCTGGCGCAGAAATTCGCCATGGCTCTTTTCGAGGGTGCTGCGCAGGTGCTGGAGGGCGCTGGCGTTCTGCTGTGCAAAGATATCGTCGATAGCGTCGAAAACGAGGCCGTAAAATTGCAGGAAAAGGGCGGCAAAGAGAACGCCGCCGGCCAGGAAGAGCAGGGGGAAATACTTGGTGCGGAACATTGCCGTGCGCATGATGGACCAGCCTCCTTCAGGGAAAGCTAACCGGGTTGACGATGCGCTCCACGTTTTCTCTCCATAGGGTCCGTTTAGGCTGATTGACCTCATCGATATAGGCGACGCGGGCGCCCGCGTCGCTGAAGAGCGGTCTGGCGACCTTTCCCTGGATGAGGGCAGTCGTCGTCTTTGCGGGCAAATCAACCCGCACCAGCGGCCCGTTGGGCCAGCCGCGCTGGTAGCTCAAATATTTCAAGTCGGGGCCGGCATAGGGCAGGGCGATATGGCCTTCCCCGTCGCTTAGCAAGTGGGTAAGTTGGCCGCTGCGGATATTGACCTTAGCGGCGGTGCGGTAGGTATCCTCCTGAAGACGACTAT
>CAXFTV010000793.1:0-2696 GCA_964005845.1 uncultured bacterium | reverse complement strand
CAGGGCGCCGCCGATATCGTCGTCAGTAAATCAGTTTGATAGCTGTGAGTATTCAATCTTAAGGGGCTACTACAGAGGAGCTTTCATGGAATACAGAAACCTGGGAAAGGCGGGTGTAAAGATATCGCCTGTTTGCCTTGGCACCATGACCTTTGGCCGCGAAGCGGATGAAGAAATGTCGTTTGCCATTCTGGATTATTTCTGCGAGCAAGGTTTCAACTTTCTGGACACGGCCAACGGTTATTCGACGGGCGGCTCCGAAGAGGTCGTCGGGCGCTGGATGAAGGAACGAGGCAACCGGCAAAAATTGGTGGTGGCAACCAAAGTCTTCAGCAAGATGGGGCCGGGCCCGAACGAAGGGGGCCTGGCGCGTCTCCACATCCAGATGGCGGTGGAGGACAGTCTACGCCGACTTGGAACCGATGTCATCGATATCTACCAAATCCACCGTTGGGATCCCAGTAGTCCCCCCGAGGAGACGCTGGAAGCGCTGAATGATCTGGTGCGCCAGGGCAAGATCCGCTATATGGCCGCCTCCAATTTGTGCGGCTGGCAACTGGCTCAGTATCTCTATCTGGCGGATGCGAAACTTTATAGCCGCTTTATCAGCCTGCAGCCGGTCTACAATGCGCTCAATCGCAGTGCCGAGCTGGAGATATTGCCACTGTGCGCCGATCAGCAGTTGGGCGTTATTCCCTACAATCCCCTCGGCGGCGGTGTCCTCACGGGAAAGTACGCGCGGGACAAAGAGTTGCCGCCCGGCTCGCGACTGGATGGCTACGAGCAATACCGGGACCGCTATCTCAACGCGCAGATGTTCGACCTGGTGGACGATTTTGTCGCCGCCGCCCAAGAGTTAGGGCGCACTCCTGCACAGCTGGCGCTGGCCTGGGTATTGGCCGAGCCCCGGGTCACGGCACCGATCCTGGGAGCCCGCAGTCTCGAGCAGATCAAAGACAGTCTGCAAGGGGTCCAGCTGAATCTCACTGCGGAGCAGCGCGCCCTGGTGCCCGCCCTGGAGCCGGGGCGCTGGGTCGGAGAGGATCCGGTCTACGACCGCAAGAGGTGAGGCCTCTTGCGCCGGTGCTTGAAGTCTTCGGGTTGCACCTCCTACCAGCTAAGAGATCGGTTTTTGAAAGTGTGAAAAATTTTGCCACAGGAGGACGCGTTGCCGGAACACAGCCCCATCCGCATCCTGGAAGAGGTCGTCATCGACGGCGGGAAGGAGAAGCGGCACCGAGCCTGGCCGACACTCGAACTGACACAGGCAGGCGACCTCGTGGTCGCCTATAGATGCGGCCCGGACCACCACATTACCGACGCGGGCGCGCTCTACGTGGCGCGTTCTCAGGATGGGGGCGGGACCTGGAGCGCCGGACAGCCCATTGCCGCGGAACCGGGATGGAATATCTACACGAATCATGGCATGACCCGTCTGGGTGATGGGACCTTGTTGCTGCATGGCATCTGGGGCAGGCATATCGGCGAGGCTAAGAAAGAGTTCTATGCGCGGGCCCGCTATACAAAATCTCACGATGGCTTTTTGTGGGGAGAGTGGGGCAGAGAGCTGGACTTCCCTTTTTTGAGTCCCACCGGGAGGGGATTCCCCTATGGGAAGATTCACCAACTTGCCAGCGGCAGGCTCATGGTGCCCTTCTACGGCACACCGCTGCAAGCTACCGATCCAGGACATCGGGTTCTGGCCGTGGTGTATTCAGCGGATGGCGGCGACACGTGGGGAGAGTTTTCGCTTCTCCACAATGATACGAAGGGAGATATCTGCCCCAGCGAAACCGATATCATCCGCTTGGCCGACGGCCGCTATCTGGCTCTTATTCGCGCCAACGCCCGGCGGCGCCTCTATCGCTCCTATTCCGGCGATGAGGGGAACACGTGGAGCTCCCTCGAGCCAACGGCAATGCCCGGCCAATGTCCGGCTTTACTGAGGCTGGCCTCGGGGGCGCTGCTGTGCGCTTACCGCGATGTATCGCAGGTTGGTGCTGCAGCTGATTCTGGCGTAGCCTGTGCCCTGAGCCGGGATGAGGGCCAGTCCTGGGACCCCCTGGGCTATATCTACCGGGGGGCCAACGCGGATTGTGCCTATCCTTCAATGGTCGCATTACCCGAGGGGCGGATTTTTCTTACATTCTACACCGCGGCACAGCCGGCGGCGGCAACCGGGAGCTGTGAGATCCGGGGGCTACTACTGGAGGAGCGAGCGCCTTAGACGACACTGCAAAAAACCCGCCGGCCGTCGTTTTGGGCTCATCGCGGATTGCCCCAAGGTTCGCAGACCTTCGGTAATCGGGGCCCTGCTTGCAAAGCGGAGAGGAGCGAATCCAATCCTTTTTAAACCGGGAGAATGACCTCATAACCATCTCGACAGACAAACATGAACGAAGACGAAAAATATCTCTTTGACCTGAACGGCTATCTCATCCTCCGGGATGTCGTAGACCCCGAGTTGGTGGCCCGGTGCAATGCCGCCATCGACCATTACGACGACCAGATTGAAACCTCGGAGCGGGAGTTCGAAGGATCGTTCAAAGAGCTTGCTACCCCGGTGCGTCAGCGCTGGTCGGACGACATGATCCATTGGGAAAAACCCTGGCGCGAAGGGTTTTTGGAACTGCTGGTACATCCGCGCCTGAAGTCCTATCTGCATGAATTGCTGGGCAGCGGCTACCGCATGGCCT
>CAXFTV010000792.1:0-5766 GCA_964005845.1 uncultured bacterium | reverse complement strand
GCACCAGACCAGCAGTTTGTTTAACTCCGCCAGCCACAGCTTCGATTTGCTGATGCGGCTCAACAGCGATGCGCCGGTTTCATGGGTGCAGGCCCATCTTCCCGAGGGGGACGCGTTAATAGACGGGGATATTTTGCGGGAAGATCCGGTGGGGCATGGTATCATGCAATTTTCCAACGGAGTAACCGGCTATGCCCTTAATTCGGGGCGTGGTATGGAAGTAGAGGCAGCGTGCGAAAAGGGGATAATCACATCGCTGCGGGATGGGGCGGAGTGGCAGCTGCGCGAACCCGGAGGGAAAGATCACCGGGGGCGTCACGTGCTGGTGGCGGGTGAATTTCCCGTCTACGAGCGCATCAGTTCAACTCTGCGCTGTATTGAGGATCTGGTCAACAGTCTCGATACGGGCGCCCCCTCGCGCTGCGGCGTGCGCCGGGCAAGGGCCAACAACGAGTTGATTTTTGCCTGTATCGAATCCCATTTGCGCGGCGGCGCCAGGGTAGATTTACCCCTGGAGGGTAGCAGGCACCGGTTGCAGCGGCAGCACGAACCCAGGAAACCAAAGTTCCTGAGAGATTCTTAACAATTGTTCATAAGTCCCCGCTGGCCGCATCGCTCCCGCCCACAGTGCAGGATCTGCGTTGTGCCCAATGCTGGCTGTCTTTTCCCTGGGCAAAAATGGGGTTAGAGGTGCTCTGCTAAGAAATGGATCAAAAAAATGACTAACCCATTGCGCCTGGCCCAGATCGGTATTGCCCATACCCACGCAACTAAGCTTGTGGACGCGGCCTCGCGCCCAGCGCTCGAGCGCCTCAACGTCCAAATTGCCGGCATCTGCGAGCCCGATTCAGCTATGTTTGCCGAACGCAGTGGCAGAGATGCGTGGCAGGGGGTTAACTGGATCGACGACCCAGGAGAGATCTTTGAAGATGATAGCATCGCGGCCGTCTTCATAGAGACATGGCCCTGGGACTGCCTCGAGTGGGGCCGCCGGGCCCTGGAGGCCGGCAAGCATATCCACCTCGACAAACCGCCGGGTGCAACTCTCGAGGGGCTTAGGGAGCTGTACGAAATTGCCGCCGCCGCCGGACTTTTTATTCAAATGGGCTATCAGTGGCGCTTTAACCCCGGGCTCGAACGCATTCAGCGCTGGGTGCGTGAAGGTCTGCTCGGGCGCATCCATTTTGCCCGTTTTCGCGCCGGCAGCACCCCGGAGTACTACCACCGAAACCACGTCCACCGCTACGAAGGTGGGATCATGACAGAGGAGAACTGTCACCTCTTCGATCAGGTCGCCTGGATGTTCGGCAGGGCGGATCGCATCCATCCCTTTCTGAAATCCTCGGCCCGAGGATTCGAGAATATGCCGCAGGGTACAGACCTTGGACTCGTCCTCTTCGAATACGACGAAATGGGTGCTATCGCAGTGATCGAAGGAACATCGTTGGAAACCGAACCCGGTCCGCACCGGCGGGTCGAGGTGCACGGACTGGAAGGCAGTGCCATTCTCGAGCCGATCGAGCCGCCTCACATCCGTCTGTGTCTGGGCCGGGCAAAGTCGCCTTATGACGCCGGTTGGCAGGACATCGAGGTCGAGGATCGGCCGCGCTATATCGGCGATCTCGAAGAACTCATCGGCGTCGTGCGGGGCCAAATCCACCCGTGTTTCTCGCCGGAGCACGATCTCATCGTCCAGGAGATGCTCGTCGAAGCATGTGGCGGCATGCGCTAAAGAGCTGCAAACTGATGAAGGAACGAAAAAAATGAAATTGTATTACAGCACTTATGGAATGAAGGAACTGGATGTTTTTACGGCCTTGCCCCGGCTGGCAGAAATGGGCTACGAAGGCATGGAAATCAACGTCAGTCCTGGGTGGCCAACCGAACCGGCGCGCATGGATTCATCATTGCGCGCCCAGTTGGCCAGTTTATTGGGTGATTTGGGTTTTCCAACACCGCCCCTGATGGCTTCACTTTCTCCCTGCGAAACGGGTGCACGACGACCGGCTATGTTAGAGCAGTGCAGCGATACTTTTGACCTGGCGCGGGATTTATGCATAGACGACCGCGTGCCGGTCGTCACCACTACTCTGGGGAGCCCCAAACCCGACTGGGATACCGGTAAAGGGCAAATTGCCGACCTGCTGCTCGAGGTAGCAGATCATGCCGCCCGGCGCGGCGTTATCCTGGCTATTGAGCCCCATGCCGGGGGTGACTTCGAGACGCCCGAAAAAGCGGTCTGGTTGATGGAACGGACCAACCACGATTTTCTCAAACTCAACTTCGACTACAGCCACTTCTGGGTGGAAGGCATGGATTTGCAGCACTGCATAAATCTCAATCTTCCCTATGCTGCTCACAACCACATAAAAGATGGTTATCTCGATGAGGGCCGGGTAGTTTATCTGCTGCCGGGAGAGGGCAAAATGGATTTGTCGGTCTATCTACGGGCTATGCGGGCTGCTGGATGGGACGATATAATCGTTCCAGAGGTCACCGCAATGATTTGGGGAAAAGAAGGGTACGATCCCTGGGCCGCTGCCCAGTTCTGTTTTAGCGCCTTGGACAAAGCGCGGAAAAGTTTGTAGAAAAATAGGCCTACAGGTTCTGAATAAAGGCAGGCGCTGCAAATAGGTTGCATCCAGGAGGAAAGATGGAAAAGCGGCAAGTAGGGCGAACGGAAATTAAAATAAGTGCCGTCGGTTTGGGGTGCGTTACCCTGGGCAGGGAAATTGATGAAGAAACTTCCTACCAGATACTCGACTACGCTCTCGCAAAAGGCATTAGCTGGTTTGATTCTGCAGAAGGCTATGGGGGAGGGAATGCTCGTGCCTACCGCAAGAATGTATTGGGCATTGAAGACGAAAGAGAGATCACCGGGGAGGAGGGATCATCGGAAAAAGTACTCGGACGCTGGATTCAGGCGCGGAAAAATCGCTCTGAGGTGATTATTTGTACAAAAGTAAGCAGTGGCAACAGCCCGGACAATATCAATCGGGCCTTGCAGACCAGCCTGGAAAGACTGCAGACGGACTATATCGATATTTACAAATTGCACTCTCCAGATGAAGGCGTACCCATCGAGGAAAGCCTCGCTGCTTTGCACGAACAGGTGGATAGGGGCCTAGTGCGGTGTATCGGCTGCAGCAATTTTTCTGGCCTGCAATTGCGTCGGGCACTGGAGCAAAGCGCGGTGCGGGGATTGGCCCGTTTTGAAATTGCCCAGCCTCCCTATAATCTGGCCCAGTACCAGGCCCAGGAAGATGTATTTCCCCTGTGTCGGAAGGAAGGGCTGGCAGTGACTCCCTATAGCCCCTTGGGGGCGGGTTTTCTCGCAGGTAAATACCTACCCGATCGCAGCAAGTTTCCGAAGGGATCCCGCTTTGATGTCATTCCCGGTCATGCCGATGACTATTTTTCTGAGCGCAATTTCAGGATTGTAGAAAAATTGCGCGAAAAAGCCCGGGATTCAGGTGAGTCCATGGTCAGGCTGGCCATGGCCTGGGCAATGACCCATCCCGACGTTACTTCGGTACTGGTTGGTGCTCGGAAGGTCGGCCACATCGACAATGCCCTCGAAGCGATGGACTTGAAGCTGGAAAGGGCGTTGCGAGATGAAATGTCCCAATGGGAATGAATTAAAATTAGTACGGCACTTTTTTTAGGCAGTCTTCTTTGGGTGGCTTGTGGGTCAGGTGGGCTCTAAGAGTTCTCTTATTGTTTGGAGAAATAATTTTACCTCAAAGGGTTTGGGGAGGATGCGGTTTGCGCCTAGGGATTGCAGCGGGATATAATCTTGTTCTCTAACCAGGCCACTTAAAATAATTATAGGTAAATCGATACCGCTACTTCTAAGTGTATAAATCAGCTCTTCTCCGCGCGTTGGCATTGAGAGATCGGTGACGATCAGGTCTATCCTTGCAAAATCCAAAGTTTTTAGAGCGGGTTCGGCATCCGGGAAAGAGAGAACTTCATAGCCATTGCGCTCTAGTGCATCTTCAATCACCTGGCGTACTATTGCTTCGTCTTCAATTAAAAGCACTCTTGCCATTTGCCGACTTCGGTAAAGGAATGGTGAATCTTTTTAAATAATATCGTTTACTTTTTCCCTTTGGCAAGAAGGTCGTGGCAATTCTGCCAGTAGCGGATACCGACCGGGTATAAAGCTTGTGCAGAAATTATGGTAGGTTGATATTATATACCAGCCCACATTTTCCCCTCGTAAATTTTATTTTAGAGATCCGGGTGCCGTTTTAAGGCTGCAGTTTACACAAAATTTTTGATTGTCGCGAATTTTAATTTTATTACTTAAAAATAAGGTCGTATTGGAAATCTTTCTTCATAGAAATTTCCAGGATTGAAAAGGAAATTTGGCTGTGCTTGGCAAGGGAAAAAAGAAAAGAAGCGTCAAGAAAAAAGCTGCAAAAAACGGCATGGGGAAAAAAGGCTTAAACAATCGGGAAAAAAAGCAGCAAACAAATGGCAGCGGGAGGGGAGCGGGTAAAAAGGAAGCTGCAGGGGCAGCGAAACAAAAACAAAAGAAAAGGGCTACGCAAAAAGAAAATTTGCGCGATAAGCTACCCGAGAAAATAGAAGAGCTTAAAGCCAAAAAGGTAGGGGGTGAACTAAGAGGGCCAAGCGGCCAGCGCGAGATAAGCACTGATAGGCTGGAAGAAATTCTCGACTCGCACCGGATTTGGGTAAAATCAAAGGGTCATAAAGGGAAAAGGGCAGATCTATCAAGTGCTTTTTTACGGGAGGTTTATCTACAGGGAGTCCAGCTGCGGGGGGCCAATCTGCACAGTGCTAATCTGCAAAAGGCAGAGTTGCAGAATAGCGATTTATTTCTCAGTGATATGCGGGGAATTGACTTGCTGGAGGGCAAATTGGTTAAGGCGGATTTGAAAAGGGCGAAGCTGAAGGGGGGCACCTTGATAGCAGCCGATTTGTCAAAGGCAAACCTGGAAGGGGCCGATCTTTTCCAGGCCGACCTGCGGGAGGCGGACTTGCGCGAGGCAGATATGCAGGGAACTAATCTAAAAAAAGCCATCCTGCGCAACTGCAATCTTTTCATGGTGGAACTCCAGGATGCCAATCTCCAGGATGCCGATCTAGGTGGGGTCGATCTCCAAGGCGCCAATTTGAATGGTGCAAATCTGCAGGGAGCCAATTTGAATGGTGCAAATCTGCAGGGGGCCGAGTTATTTGGGACTAATTTTAAAGGGGCAAATTTAGCGGCAGCAATCGGGGTGCTTCGGGATCAGCTAGAAGAGGCAGAAATAGATCATACAACCCGGTTGCCTGAGGATTTAACCTGAGCTTTTCAAATACGTACCAACCCGTTTTAATCTATCCCGCCCGCCTCATAACTGCTTCTGAGGCAAAAAATCCGCGTCTTTTTTACTGCATAAGTTCTTAGGGGAGAAATATTGATGGATGTTCTGGGTATCGATATAGGCGGAACAGGAATCAAGGGAGCTATAATCAACGTGGCAAAAGGAGAGCTGAATAGTGATAGATTCAGACTCCGGACCCCTCAACCCGCTACTCCCGCAGCGGTGACACAGACCGTAAAAGAGATTATCGATTATTTTGGTTGGAAGGGGTTGGTGGGATGTGGTTTTCCCGCTGTTGTGCAGCGGGGGGAAATAGCAACTGCGGCCAATATATCCAAGAAATGGATTGGCATAAATGCCGCATTGCAGTTTTCTCAGGCTACGGGTTGTAACTTTGTAGTAGGTAACGATGCCGATGTGGCGGGGGGTG
>CAXFTV010000791.1:0-10263 GCA_964005845.1 uncultured bacterium | reverse complement strand
GCGTACTCCCACTCGGCCTCGGTCGGCAAACGCCGCCCAACCCACTTACAATAAGCATAGGCATCATACCAACTGACCCCGGTGGCCGGATGGTCGTTGCCGGTGAACTCCCGAGCTTCAGGGCGCGGTATGTGATCCTGGTTCTCGGGCTGGTCCGGATGGTCCATGCTGGTATCCCGGGTACTTTCAACGTGGTCGAGAAAACGGCGATACCGGGCATTGGTTATTTCGTACTTGTCCAGGTAGAAAGCACTGATGCGGACCCGGTGTGAAGGGCGTTCTGCAAGAAAGTGGAAAGAGTTTCGTTCCGGATGATCGGCGACTTCCTCTTTTTTTCCCCCCATGGTGAATTCACCTTCGGAGATGAGCACCATCTCGGCCCCATCTTCCCCGGTGATTTCGGCATCGAAGCCACAGTGAAAACCCAAAAAGCACAGCGGCAAAACTAACCACAACCCGATAGCCTGACGAACCATTCTGCTTTTGACTCCTTTGCGAATTGGGCCCCGAGAAATGCGCCCAAAACGCTCTGTGGATTTGGGGCGCTGGCAAGGCTTAGCCAACTGCCCGTTTTGCTCCAGCCCGGACAACAGGGCATCTACGAATACCTCAAGCGCGGTGGCCAAGGACAAAGTAGTTTTAGAAATAAATTAAAATTATAATATTGTCAAGAACTTACACGGACTTAACACGAGTGGCAACGGGCGGCCTTACACCAATCCCCACCCTCGTCCACAGGCCCCACCCCGTCCCTGCCAGGAGGCGGCCCCATTGGCGGCTGCCGACTTTTGAGATGTTGACCGACGCCCCCGGAACTTGTATTGTTAGATGCCGTTGCAAATCGACTTCTCCGGCGGCTTAATCGAATGGATAGCATTCTCGTTTTTCGACCTGACCACATCGGCGATGTCATTCTCACAACTCCTGCTCTGCAGGCTCTGCGGCGCGGCTTTCCCGAGGCCCATATCGCCGTTCTCATCGGCTCCTGGGCCCGCGACATCCTGGCCGGCAACCCCGATATCGACGAAACCATAATCTGCAATCTTCCCGGTCTGGTGCGCGGCGGACGCGCCCGATGGGGTACGACCCTCGCCCTAATGCACCAGCTTCGTCGACGCCGTTTCGATGCCATCATCAACCCGCGCACAGCGGCCTCGACAGCGTTTTTTTCGCGCCTTTGCGGCGGCGCGACGCGCTGGGGTTTCGACCTCCCCAAAGCGCGCTGGGCCTGGACCCATTCCATTGCTTTCGAGCCAACGCGCCATATCGTCGACGCCGGCCTCGATCTGGTGGGAGCCATGAACTGCCCACTTTTAGACTCTCCCAAGCTGCGCCTGTTCCCCGACGACCAGGCGCGCCGGCAGGCCGCCCTGCTGCTGGAGGATATACCCTCTCCATTCATCATTCTTCACCAGGGCGCCGGTCACCCGGGCAAAATCTGGGAAGCCGACCGCTGGACCCAGCTGGGAAACTGGATCGCCGAACGCGGCCATACCCCCGTCTTTTCGGGAAGCCCGGACGAAATGGCCCCCATCGACCAGATCCGCCATCATATGGCTCACCCCTCCGCAAACCTGGCCGGCCGCTGCGACCTGATGACTTTTGCCGAAATAATCGGCCACAGCCGCTGCATGGTCACGGTGGACTCGGCCTCTATGCACATGGCCGTAGCCATGCGCACCCCGGTCGTCGCTCTATTTGGGCCAACGGCCAGCCGGCGCTGGGGCCCCTACCCCAATGGCCGCCTCAATATCGTCGTCGAAAAGCAAGGCAACTGCCGCTTCTGCAAGCGACAGAAGGGATGTGCGGCAAGAAAGTGCATGAAAATGATCGCCACCACAGAGGTGATCCAAGGACTCGAGCAATTACTCTGAGCGGGACTGGCCGGCGCGGCGCAAATTCTGCTTGACACTCCGGATACCAGAGCCGAATATAGGACTGGCAGCAGGCGGAAATGCAGCGGGGATAGACGGCGTCAGAAACGGCGGTGTCTCCCGGCGCGCCCCAATCCGTTCCCCCCACCGCCGCCCCACATGCTTTTTCGCACTCCCCCAGATCGCTTTTGCCAATCGCCCTGCCCCATCTCGCCATTGAAAAAAATTCTTTTTATCGCGTCGGCACCACAAAATCCAATGGGCTACCGGGCCCAGCGCCTCGCCGCCCTCCTCAACGAGGGACGGGAATGGCAGGCGGCAGTGGCCTACCTCACTTTTTCCGATTCTCCGACGCGACGCGAACGCCCCCGGGGCCTGTTTCGCCTTTTACACCAGATTCGAGGCGGAAAATACGACGTAGTTTACATCATCGATATAGGGCCCTATCACTTCGCCCTCTTGCTCGCCCTGCGCCTGCGCGGCAGGGCAAAAGTGCTCATCGACCAGGGCGACCTGGTGGGAGCAATCAGCCGCAAATCCGGCCGTTCTCTGCTGATGAGCTGGATTTTCCACCTCTGTCAGACCCTCGGTGAGCACTGGGCCCATACCCTGGTCGTCCGCAGTAGCTACCACAGGGATCTCCTCCTGGAGCGACATATTGCCCCCGTACTCCACATCCCCGACGGAGTGGAGCCCGATCTGTTCGGCCCCAGAGATGTTTCCCAGCTGCGGCGCGAACTGGCCCTTGAAGATTTTTTTACCGTAGGTATGTCGGGGTCGATGCGGCAATCCTACCTCTACGGCTACGACGTTGTAGAAGTGGTGCATCGCCTGCAGGACCTGCCCGTCAAGGGCGTAGTTATAGGTGGCTGGGGAGAAGGGCTCGAAGCAGTAAAACGTCGCGCTGAAAAACTCCGGATTACCTCCAGGGTGGTATTTACAGGCCCTATCTATGACGCCGAAGAGCGCTGCGCCCGCCTGAACCTCATCGATGTGTGTCTGCTCACGCGGCTAGACGAGCTGTGGTCCAGGGTCGTAACCACGGGCAAGCTGCCCGAATACCTCGCCTGCGCACGCTATACGATTGGCAGTGACGTGGGCGAAGTCGGACGCATTTTAAAAACTCACGCCTGCGGCCAGGCCCTGCCCATCGACGGCGACCTGGCCGCCTACTACGACCGCGTCGCCCGTCATATCCGCACCCTCTTCGCCGACCAGACCCCAATCTCAGCTGCTGGCAAACGGGGACGGGCCCTCGTTTTGAAGATGTTCTCCTACCGCGTCCTGGCCGCTCGCCTGGCAGCACACATCGACGGCGAAGGGGGCGAAAAATAACAACCGTAATTTAGCTGCCGCAATCTTGCGGCACAAAACATTTGCAGGCTACCGTGCGAGATATCCTATTTGGTCTTTTGAAAAAAACAGTCGTCCTGTTTGGGGGACTTGGAATTGGCAGAATATGGCCCTTCCGCGAACTTTATCACCTGCTGCTATCCCGGCTAAATCCCAGGACGGCCGCAGTCCACGGGCACGCGATGTTCCTAGATCCCAACGACTCCTTGCGGCTATCCCTGTGGGGCGAGTACGAACCTTTTGAACCCCGGCTCTTTACCAGCCACATCCAAAGTGGGCACGTGGTCCTGGATATTGGCGCCAATATCGGTTATTATACCTTGCTCGCCGCCCGTCTGGTGGGGCCGCAGGGCGCCGTTTACGCCTTTGAACCCGACCCGGACAATTTTGCCCTGCTGCAGAAAAATATCCATCGCAATGGCTACCGGAATGTCGTTCTCAAAAACCAGGCCGTAGCAGACGAGAATGGCAAAATCGAGCTGTTTAAAGGCGGCGAAAATTGGGGCGGCCACCGGATCTACGATCCGGGCGACAGCCAGGAGCACATAACCGTAGACGCAATTGTCCTGGATGACTTTTTCAAAGGCGAAACCACGGATATCGACTTAATCAAAATGGATATCGAAGGCGCCGAAGTCCGGGCCATCCAGGGCATGAGCACGCTGCTGGAAAAATCTGCAAACATCAAACTTTTCACTGAGTTTTCACCCGCAGCTCTGAGCCAATCCGGCAGCAGCCCGGAAGAGTATCTCGAACTGCTGGTGCAGTTCGGATTTGCCTTGCACTTTCTGGATGAAGAGAGGGCAACGATCCAGGCGGCGAGTGCAGGCGATATCCTCAAATTCACCGCCGGGCAAGAGGACCCCGCCAATCTTTTCTGCACGAAGGGCGCTGATCTGCCACAACGGAATCAGTAATTCCGCAATCGATGCAGGGGCGGGCAGGGTGCCCGGGCTCTTTGCCAGCCTTTTGCCGCGCCGTCCAGCGCTTCATCCTCCACCGGCCTCTTTGCTGGATAAGATTCGCTGTAAATCTCTGACTTCCCGGTGGAGTTCACGGCCCTCCAGTAGCAGTAATACCCCCAGATAAACGACTGTTTCCACGCCCAGCCGCAGCGCCAGACTAAGCCAGCCTGTCGCCGGGATTAGGCCATCCAGCAGCATTATTGCAGCCACCGCCGCCCCCATACTTACAAGCGGCCTGAGAAAGGCCGGCCCCCACTCCATATCTACATAGTGCCCGACCCAGTAAAAAGACAGGGCGGCTCCCAGAACGGCCGTGAGTCCGACGCCGATGGCAACGCCCTGCAGCCCCCATTGCCACACCAACAGGGGGATGCCGACGAGCGCTACCCCCATAGTGATGCCGTTTATTTTTGCAAAGGTCCGAGGACTGCCCACCGCCAACAGCAAAACCTGGATATCGTCCAGAAAAGGCCGGCACAGGGCATATACCACCAGCCAGCGGAGCAACTCGACGGAGGGCTGCCATTCGGCACCCGACACAAGGGGGATGAGCCGCTCTGCCTCGAGGAAAAAAAACACTCCCAGCAAAGCGGTGGTTCGAGCGATGAGCCGCAACATCTTGCCAAAGACCAGCGACAGGCGTTCGCGGTCTGCCTGGTAGCGCGCGTAGACCGGATTGGTCAGCCCAATAAGGACATGGGTAATGGCACCGGTGGGCAGTTGCGCCCATAAAAATGCCAGCGTGTAATAGCCCAGCTCATCCCACCCCAGATAAGTACCCGCAACGATCCTGGGATATTCGACGATTATGGTGCTGAACACCCACCCGCCCCAAAACCACTTGCCGTACCGCCACAGCAAATTCGCATGCGCCTGATTCCACTGCAAACCCCTTATTTCCTGTGGCTGCCGCATCCAGATCCAGGCTACCGTAAACAGCACGTAAACGGGCGCGTGTACTACGTAGGCAGATGTCCCGCCGATGATCAGAGCCCAGGTGCCGAACCCATTCCCGGCCAACCAGACCGCAGTGCCCAGAGAAAAGAGGATGCCGAACATGTGAATGAGAGCAAGCGATTTAAACTCCAGCCGGGCGCGCAGCCGGGTTTGGGAAGTAATGGAGGCACTGTGGAGAAGATGGAAAATGGCCAGAACGAATAGAGTCCAGGCCACGATCCAGTGGTCGTGAGCATCCCCGGCTTGACGCCCAAAAAAAGAAAAGGCCGAGAGTTGCAGGACGCCGCTCTGGATGAGATAGGAGCAAAGAAGGATCAAAATGATGCACAGCACCGATACCAGGAGATTGAAAAGGAAGTGCATCGGCGCCAGTTCTTCCAGGCGCTCCTGGTAGTGCAGCAGGGCTGAAGCGAGCCCCAGTTCTTTAAAACCGATCAATACCAGATAGATTGAAACGCCCAGAGTTACCCCGCCCCAGGTGGCGGGGTCGATCAATCTGGGCAAGAGCCACAGCGTCGCCACCAGACCAAAAAGCCGCCCGAGGTAGGTACTGCCGAGGGTATAGAACAACCCCGTGACGATCTTCCTGGGCGCGTTCATGGATTAGACTAAGCGGCGCCCGAGGGGGCTGCGGAGCGCCGCCGCTTCAAATCCCAACCCACCAAGGCCAGAACCACGACTAGGCTGGCGCCCATGAACCACCGGGAAAGGCGGGTGGTCCACGAAGAATAACGCAACTCGACGACGTGCTCGCCCGGCGGCAGACACACTGCCATCCAGACGTAGTTGGCCCGGTACATGGGGGCCTCCTGGCCGTCCACGAAAAAGCGCCAATTCGGGTAGAAATTCTCCGACACTACCAGCACGCGGGGACCTCCACTACTGGTCTCAAGGCGCATATAGCCTGAGTCCAGATCGTAGTCCAGGCACTCGACCCGCTCTTGGGTGCTGTCTCCCGCAGTTGCTGCAGCAAAGGCGGCCGCGGGTTCCTCCTCCAGCACCACGGTCTGGCGCGGGTCGAATTGCGGGTTTCGCAGTTGCGCAATAATCTTTTCCTCGCCCTGTAAAACTTGATAGGAAGGCACCAGATAAAACCAGGGCATAGCGGTTGGATTTTCGTATAAAGTATACATCTCCTCGGAGAACACTGCGGCGAATCGGGGCGAATTCAGCGCGATTCCCTGCGGAACGGCCAGGTACTTCGCATTCAGGAGATTCAGCAAAGGATGAATACTCTCCAGGACGACCTCGTCGGAGTAGGGAATTGTCTTGCCGCTGAAGTACTTGGCCTCCAGCAGCCCGACTGCGGCGGAAAATTCCTCGAGGATGCGGTCGTAGCGCCGCGGGGTGAGATCGTGAAACCCGGTCACTTGATTGACCCCGTACAGGTGAAACCTATCCTGCCTGAGTATGTTGAAACTCGGGAAGGGAAAAACGCGGAACAACTCGTCACCGCGTTCGAGAAACTCCATAGTGCGTCGATTTTCCATGCGGATATCCGGTCGCTCCGCCGGATTTACGTATTCGAGGTAAACCCGATCGATCCTCCAGGTGTCGACGAGGGTCAAGACACCCAGCCCACACAGCACGAGTCCAGTGCCGAGTTGGCGACACAGCCGCAAGTATAGCATAGCCGTACCCGCCCCCGCAACCAGAGCCACGCACAGCGCGCCGCGGGCCAGCCAGTTGTAGCCATTTTCCAGGATCTGTCTCTTGTCCGGGGTTATATCCGCATAGAAAAGCGCAATCCACAAATCGGTCATGCCCCGGGGTGCCAGAGCCAGCAATAGCGCGATTGCGGTCAAAATCCCCCCCGTAATCAGCAGGCGTTTGCCGATTGCCCGGCGCTCTTTCTCTTCCTCGACTCGCAGGATTCTGTCCAATCCCAGAGCGGCGAGGACACAAGCAGGGAAAGCAAAGAGAAAGGCGATAATACCCGGGGTGCGCAGTACCTTTACTCCAGGCAGGAGATGGTAAAAAATCCAGTGGATAGGCGTGTGCCCACCGAGGGCAAAGCCCAGAGAGAAAACAAAAAGAAAACCCATGCACCACCCAAGGGGGGTTCTGCTCAGCGCCGGCACCGCCAGCACGGCCAGAAGAACGACCAGAATGCCGAAATATTCGGAATTGAGCTTCATGGGATTGCGGCCCCAGTAAAACCGCTCGCCGCCAGGGGTATTGAAACCGCCAAATTCCGGCACCACCAAGGAGCCAACTTCCTCGGGATGCAGCGACCAGGAACGAGCGAATTCCAATTGTTCCGCACTGCTTTTGCCCGCCCCGCCCTCCTCCTCGCTGGCGGCCCGCTTTGAAGCGGTCTGGGTGTACAAATAGGAAGGCAGCACCCCCTCGGCGCCCAGCCCCAGCCCCAGTGCCACTGCCAGGCTAAAGAGTCCAGTGCGGCCCGCCAGCTGCCGCCAATTGTGTCCCGATCTGTAGAACTCGACCATCTTGAAGAGAAAGTAGAAACCCAGGCCCCACAACGCGAAATAGAGGATCTGCAGGTGCGGCGAATAGATTCCCACCGCGATGAGGCACCCCAGGCCGGCAAAGTAGATGGCGCGCCCCTGATTCAGACCTCTTTCCAGCAACAAACACATTAGGGGAAATAGAGCGATAACCCCCATCTTGGCGTAGTGGCCGGCATAGGGAAAGCTGAGGAACGTCGGGGCGGACATATAAGCCAATCCCGCCCAAACCGCTGCCCAGCGGCGGATGTGCAGGGCGCGCAAATATCCGTACATGGCCCAACCCGCCACGAACATGGTCAGGATCAGACGCCAGGCGATATGGCGGTGAAAACCGGTGAAAAAATAGATCAACTGGGTGGGAAAGTAGTGATGGCGAATTTCTTCCGATTGGGGGTAGCCCCCCATTTTGGCATTCCACACCGGTGGAAAAAATTCCCGCACTTTTTCAATGGTGGATTCCTTGCCCAGATGAAAGTCCGTGCCGACATCGATGCCGTAGACAATTTTGCCCGAAAAGGCGACCTCGGAAAAATACCCCAAACTGAGCGCCAAGAATAAAGCTGCGGGAAACCAGGTGCGCTCCCAGATCCTGGGAGCGGCGAGGGCGACTTCCCCGGGTGTAGCAGCGGTCTTTGCCCTGCGTTTTCTGGCCATGGCCTGTGGTCCTCCCGGTAACCTGAAAAGTTCGTTGCCCCGTTGGGTTGAGGGAGATAAAATGGAGACCGGCGCGCTATCTACAGAGCCTCGTTTTCCCCGGCGGCCCGCAGGTAGACTTCTTCTTGATCTCGCGCAATGCGATCCCAGTCGAAGCGACGGGCCCAGGCCCGTCCCCGCTCGCCCAGAGAAATGCGCCGCGGCGGATCCTGTAGCAGGCTGTGCATCCCCTGGGCCAGTTGTTCGACGCGACCGGTGTCGACCAGGATCCCGGTTTCGCCGTCGCGCACTGCGTCTTTAAGTCCGTCGATTCGGGTGCCCAGAACTGGCTTGCCAGCGGCCGATGCTTCCACTGCTGCAATGCACCACCCTTCGTAGCGCGAAGGGGTACAGATAAATAAGGCCCCGCGCAGGAGTTCGCCCTTTTGTGCCTCGTCTACTTCTCCATGTATTGAAATTCTGTCGGCAACCCCGCTCAAGCGCACCAGACGCTCCAAAAGTTTAACCTCGTGAGCGCTGCCGCGGCCGGCTATTTTCAGCTGCAAGTCGGGGTAGTCACCTGCTATGAGGGCAAAGGCCTGCAGCAGCACATCTATCCCTTTGGTGTGCACATCGGTGCGGCCAAAGTAGAGCAAGTAGGGCAGTTCCTGGGGCTCCAGGTCGAAGTAGCGCTCCTCCACTCCGGTATAGACGCAATCGATCTGCACCGGTCGGCCTCGAAGCCGGGAGCGCACCTGCTCCTGCATGCTCGGTGAAATAGTTACAATCCGCTGGTATAGTCTCAAAGTCAAAAACTCGGCAGCCCAGGACACCCCTCCAACCAGCGGATGTTTTTTTATGGCGTGATGGCCGACGAAATGATAAAAGAACAAAATGCCCCGGCGGCGCAGAGCCCTGGGTACCCAGAGGGGAGCAAAGGCCGAAAATTCGTGCACCCAAACATCCCAATCCTGGCCTTGCAAGCAGGCCACGGCGGCGGCGCAATAGCCCAGCCGGCTGCGGGCATAGCTGCTATCCGACCCCACCCGCAAAAAGCGCAGGCCCTCGGCGAATTCCTCGCTGGAGGAACCGGGGAAACGTCCCGTGATCAGGGTAATTTCGTGGCGCCCGGCCAGGCGGCGATAAATCTCCCGGGCGCGCAAGGCCCCACCCCCACCCAACCAGGGATTCCCGACATCGTCGTAGATCAGGTGGCAGATCTTCATAAGCGCCCTAGGACCCTATTCCCGGAAATCGATCCGCTCTTAACGACTTACAAACTGCTATAAACTGCCTTTGGTTGAGGGAATTCCCGCAATCCGCTCATCGCGCTGCGAGGCCTGGTCCAGAGCCCGGCCGAAGGCTTTGAACAGCGCTTCGATACCGTGGTGCGAGTCGGTAGCACGCAGCAGATCCGCGTGCAGATTCATGCGCCCCTGGTCCGCCACTGCGCGCAAAAATTCGCGCACCAGGATAGTGGGAAACTCCCCTACCCGCTCCTCCTGGAAGGCCGCCTGCAAGACCATGTACGAGCGCCCGGAAAGGTCGACTACCACGCGCGCCAGGGCATCGTCCATAGGCACATAGCTGTGGCCAAAACGCCGCACACCGGCCTTGTCGCCCAGTGCCCGGTCCAGGGCCTGTCCCAGGCAAATCCCCACATCCTCGACCGTGTGATGTGCATCTACATCCAGATCCCCTTTGCAATGGACCTCCAGGTCGAAGAGGCCGTGACGGGCAAAGGCCATTAGCATGTGATCAAAGAAGCCGATACCGGTTGAAACAGCGGCGGTGCCACTGCCATCCAGACACAACTCCAATGCGATATCGGTCTCGGCAGTACGCCGCTGAATCCGTCCTGCACGCCCGTCTTTCATGATGTCCTCCTCCCCTCTGCGAGCCGGACGCGCACGGCCTCGGCATGAGCTTCAAAACCTTCGGCCTGTGCAAGGCGAATTATCTTTCCCCCGACCCGCTCGAGACGCGCCTTGGTATAGGCGATGATACTGG
>CAXFTV010000790.1:0-10369 GCA_964005845.1 uncultured bacterium | reverse complement strand
TTATGCGCCAGGGAGTCGCCTCGAAGCGCCTGACATTCGGCAAAGAAGAAGCCCGAAATCGGCAAGCCCGACTCGGTGAGAAGACGCACGCGCAACGCGCCCTCAACCTCGGCGTTGACCGTGATTTGTGCGCTATCCCAGCGGCATAGCGGGGTGCGCAAGGTGCCGCCTTCGGGACCGGCGTCGCGCGACACGAAGCCGTCCCGGCGCAATGTGGCAACGCCGAGCTGGCGCCTGCCGACCTTGTGGCCCCTTGAATAACCGCCATAGTAGATGAACTCCCGATCGCCGACCGCAATGTGGTCGCCCACCCATGCCATGGCGCGATCCCAGGATTGCGGCGCGTGGCCGCGGTCGAGAAAAACGCCGGGCTGACGCGTCCAGTGCTCGCCATCGCGGCTGGTGCACAACTCGGTCCAGCCGATGCCGTGGACCGGTCCGTCGACCGTGGCAGGCAGATCATCGCGCAGCACCCGAAGGAAACCGAGATAGAGGGTGCCGCGCACGGTGGGTTTCATGCCGTAGAACTCGCAAAAGCCAGGCTGCTCCGGGTCGGCCACGACGATGGGGCGAAATGGAGTCCAGTCGACCAGGTCCTTGCTGGTCATCTGGCCGACCAGACGCCGATGCCCGTCTCGATGGAAGGGGGGCTTGCCGCGAAAACCATCCTCCGGCCGGCCCGAATAGCCGGTTGTGAGCAGATAGCATTGCCGCAGTGGATCCCAACAACCGGCGAGCTTATCTTCCATGCGACCTTCATCGTCCTGGTACAGAGGATTATTGGAGTCGTCGCTCCAATGCAGTCCATCGGGTGAATACGTGGCCGAGAACGAAGCGCCGCCGGTGTAGAGCAGGACGTAGCGTCTGGTGAGATCCTGGAATTCCGGCCCGCGGTCGACCAGAAAAATGCAATATGCGGCCGGGCGCACGACATTGTTCGCTTTGGAGCCGTCGATATCGACGAGACCTAATTCGGGCAGATGCCATTGGAGTCCGTCATCCGATTCGGCATATCCGTAGCTCCATCGGTTGCCGGCGCGCTCATAGCCGGCCACGTACCACATGCGGAAGGGGAATTGCCGGCGCTGCGTATCGCATAATACGCTGAGATGAAAGAGGACTTCCCGGTGCGCCCCGGCGCCAGCGACGCCTAGGATCGGATCCGCTGCCTTGAGCGGCTGATGCGTGGTCCGGGTCAACCCCTCGGCAACCTCGATCAAGTAGTCGTCGATAAACAGATGTGGGCCGGCGTCCAGCACCAGCGGAGCGGCGGGGCCGCGGGCAAAGGTGTGCTCACTGCAAGGCATGGGTTGCGCTCCGCTTAGCTGTATGAGTTCCGTGTGGCCAATTCGTCTGGCTGCTCGACCTGCGCCCGATCCACCCATACCAGCCCACCACCGGCTCCGCCGCTAATTGCCGGGACCGCCAGTAGCAGCTGAGAGGCCATTGCCGCATACTCTCTGGACAACTCGTCATTGAACTTTAGCAATGCGATATATCTCCTTCGACATCGAATGGAAACTGGCAGGCAGGATGGTCTGACTAGTGGCTTCGTTGGCAGCCTTTATCGCATTGCGGAAATTTTGTTGAAAAGATTTCAATTGGCGTGTTCGTTTTCAACTTTTTCCTATAAACAATTTGGAAAGTGCCATTCTTTCGCCAATTATCAAAGCACCCATTATTACAAGTTCGAGCAAAAAATAAATCCTACCTAAAATAGTTAGTTTTTGGTAGAAATAAAATATTGCCGCAATGGTGAGACAGCAATATACCAGATTCGCAACAATAAGACCTTTCAGCAGATACGATTTCCAAATTTCAGGCGCAAGAAAATAGCAGAAAATCGAGTACAGGGCATAAATACAAGCTACGGAAGACAAAAAATAAAGTGCCGTTTTGGGCATGCCAAAACCATCTTCAAATCGCACCAGGATTACGCCTAGAAAGAAAGCTGTTAGAACCGCCCCCAAGCTGTCTA
Organism: uncultured bacterium; assembly: GCA_964005845.1. Lineage (GTDB taxonomy): Bacteria > Latescibacterota > UBA2968 > UBA8231 > UBA8231 > CAXFTV01. The sequence goes on along the minus strand of CAXFTV010000790.1, from coordinate 8,391 downwards.
CTAGAAAGAGTTTCTTTGGATTTGAAGTGATTTTATCAAGAACTTAGTTGAAATCTAACCATCATCGTCTCGCTTATTTTCTTTTGCTCAAGATATACGGCAACCCCTTCGCTCAATGGGCTTGCCGCTAAGGTCTTCCTGCCCATTCCCGTACCGCGCTCAGCAGCGTTGCGGCACTGCATTAAGCCCCTGTTACGCGATGGCCACTCTCAAAGATCTTCGATGGCGTCGGGCACAGGCATCTGCGCAAATTGGACGGCCTTGATGGTCTTAGTCCCCTCGAGCAAGGCTCGAGCAAGGCGATGACCGCCATCCATAAGACGGCCGTTCTCGTTTATGACGACAGGAAATCCGGTGTCTACCTGGTTGATGCGTTTGCAATGAGCGGCGACCTCTCGAATTGTAGGTGCGCGCCCCCTTCCAAACCAGCAGTCTTGGTCCAATTCCTGGAAACGTTCCACCTCGATGTCAAATTCAGGTAGTTCCCGGGCTAAGGCCCATAGCCGCTCCGTGAACCAGATGTACCGCTTTCCCGCGATTTCCGTAGAGTGCGTCTGTCTATCCATCGGCAATGCTTCTCTCCTCTCAGTTCGCGCTCGACAATTCGGCATCCCCACACCAGCTCAGCCGTTTGGGCGAGGGGCAAATCCCGACGCCGGGGATGCTATGTTATGCGCCCTTGCACATCTTTACAATAAATTGCAGATAGAACGCCGAGAAAACTCGCCAGCCCTTTTCGCTGCCCCCACAAGCTTTAGAAAAACTCTTACCCCGGACTTCGGATCCGCCCCAAGTCTTTGCAAATGACAGGGCTATTGCGACCGGGCAGTTGCCGAATTTAATGCACGTCCGTGCTCCCTTCCAGTAGATGAGCCGCAAAAGAGTAGCGGCTAGCCCAACCTTGACATGGCAGCACCCCGGACCCATCTTGATGATGCATGCGCACCCGGGCGAATTTTCCAGCTCCTGCGGCGCGGTTCCGGCTGCGACAGCACCCTTGCCGACAGAATCATTCCTACCCCCTTCACCTGGTGGGCAATCGCTTCTTCAACGAAGTACAGGCCTTCGCCCTCTTGGCGGCGGTGCCCCCGGGGAGGTAGTTTGGCAGCGCTTGAAGCCCCGCCCTACACTACATAGGAAACCCATGGCAGAAAATTCGCCCGCTCAAGTGCTGCTAAATGAATTTAAAACCGCTATTGAAAATGACGCCAGAGCGACGGTGGCCCATTTGCTCAGCAGCACGGACGCCTGTCGCCAATATCTTAATCAGGGCTTGTTCAGCGGCCAAAAACCGCCCTTGGCGGCCGCCCACAGCCGGGCGATGATTGATCTGCTGCTGCAACACGGCGCCGATCCGGACAAAGTCAGTCAGTGGTGGGCATCCGGTTTCGGCCTACAAGATATCCCCCCCGACATCGGCGCCTACCTGGTCCAATCCGGTGCCAGGCTAACACCCCATGCTGCGGCGGGACTTGGCCTGGTGGAAGATCTGCACGCCCTCATCGACCAGAACCCCGATCACCTCGAGGCCAAAGGCGGAGACGGTTGCACGCCACTCCACTTTGCTACTAGCTTGCCCGTGGCCCGACTTTTAGCCGCGCGCGGTGCGGCTCTGGACGCCCGCGATGAAGACCACCTCTCGACTCCGGCGCAGTGGCGCATAAGCGATGCCCCGGAGGTGACTCGCTTTCTCCTCGACCAGGGGGCGGGGGCGGATATCTTTATGGCCGCGGCTTTTGGCGATTTGGATCTGGCGCAACAACTGATCGACGCCGATCCCGCTTGCACCACCTACTTTATCGGCAATAATGAGGGCCCTTTCCCGGGCATCGGCTTTCAAAACCGAGGTGGCCATATCTACCAATGGTCGCTTGGTTTCAACCAGACCCCGCACGAAGTCGCGCTGCAGCGGGGCCATGGGGATCTCTTCCAATTGCTGCTGGCGCGAACGCCTCCCAAACACCAACTGCTGGTCGCCTGTCTGGTCGACGACCGGGAGCTGGCGCTGCGCCTGGCCTCCGAAAATCCAGACTTGCTGACGCAAATGGAAGGCGAAGACCTGACTCTGCTGGCTAAATTGTGCTGGGAGACCAACCAGAACATCGCCGCAGTACGGCTGCTATTAGAACTGGGCTTTCCGGTCGATTGTCCCGAATCCAACCATGGCTATTCGGCCCTGCACAACGCCGCCTGGTGCGGCAACCTGGAACTGGTAAACCTGCTGCTTGACTATGGCCATCCCGTCGCTTTGAGAGATCCGGCATTCAACGGCAACCCCATTGGTTGGGCCTGCCACAGTTGCCTGGAAGCCAAACGGCACCCAGAAGAAAACTTTCCCCCCGTCATTGCGCGCTTGCTCGAAGCCGGAACGCCCTGCGATAGAACATCCTACCCCACCGGCAATGCGGATATCGATGCCCTCCTCGAGCGGCATTTCGAAGAAAGTGGTTGAGCCGCAATGCCCTCCAGCCCGTACTTACTCCTTAGTCAATTCATTGAGGAATAGCCCTATGACAGCAGCACAATTCGAGGCCCACGTCGATGCTATGCACCACCATGGATACACCGTTCTTCCAGGTATTCTGACGATGGATGAATGCGCCCGCGCCAGACGGGAACTGCAAAGACTGAGACGGGAAGCGGATCGAGGTGGTTTCGAATGCCTGTTCAACAAAGCCCGTATTTTCGAGCGCCCCTACCAAGTCCCCGACCTGCTCCGCCTCATCCGCCACTTCCTGGCCCCCGATGCGATTTTGAGCGGAATGCACGGATCGATTATCGAACCCGGCGGCGGCGGCGGCGGGCTGCATGCCGATGGCGAACTGACCGGCCATCTGCATCCGCACTCACAGGCAGCAGCGGACCAGGGCAGGCGCATCACCAGTCACGTACTGGGACTCAATACGATCTTCTGCATAAGTGAATTCACCTCGACCAATGGCGCCACCCGCTTCGTCCGCGGCAGCCACAGGAACGAAGGACTGGAAATTCCACCGACGGCTGTCGAACAAGCCCAAATAGTCGAAGCGGAATGCGGCTCGACGATTGTCTTCAACACCAATATCTGGCACGGCGCCTCGGAGAACAGGAGCGCGGCGGAACGCTACGCTCTGCTCGTGCCCTGGCGCCGGACCTGGGAAAGAGCGGAGTACGAAATGAGCCGCGTCGTCAAGCCAGAGGTGCTGGAAAGGGCGGGTGCCGAGGGGCAGAAAATTTTCGCCATAGGCGCATTGCCGCCCTATCTGGAACGCTGGCAGTGGGATCGTGAGAAAGGAGCGCCGAAGCCGGAGTTTTCGCAGCTCGTGCGAGCTTGAAGCACGCCTCGCTTATCCCATGTATATAGCGGACCTCAGACGCAAATACGCCCACCGTTTTTTCTATGGCTGGTGGATCGTCCTGGGTGGCGTCCTCGTCAATTTCCTCAACGGCGGCCTGCTCTTCCATGGCTTCAGCGCCTACGTGCTGCCCCTGCAGCAGGAATTCGGCTGGAGCCGGGCCGTGCTCTCGGGCGCGTTCTCCATGGCGCGCCTCGAAAGCGGCATCCTGGGACCGTTGCAGGGCTGGCTCATCGACCGCTACGGCCCGCGCCCCATGATGCTCCTGGGCAATGGCCTGTTCGGTGTCGGCTTTATTCTCCTCAGCCGCATGGACTCGATCCCGACCTTCTACCTGTCCTTTGCCCTCCTGGCCCTGGGGTCGAGCCTGGGTGGTTTTATGCCGATTGCCGCCGCCCTTACCAACTGGTTCGCGCGCTGGCGCGCCACGGCGCTGGGAATTACCATGGCGGGTACGGGCATCGGCGGCATGCTGGTGCCCACCGTCACCTGGAGCCTGTCTACCTATGGCTGGCGCACCACGGCTTTTATGTCCGGCCTGTTGATTGTCGCCGTCGGCTTGCCCGCCTCGCTGTTGATGCGCCATCAGCCCGAAGCCTACGGTCATCTGCCCGATGGCGCCAAAGGCCTGCCAGATGCCGCCCGGAGTAATGTGCCAGGCGCGCCCGGAACAATAGACACCGAGCCTCAGTTCAGCGCTCGCCAGGCATTGCGCACCTCGGCATTCTGGCTTCTGTCCACGAGCCATGGCGCCGCTCTGCTGATCGTGGGTACGGTGCTGCTGCACCAGATCCCGCACATGGTGGAAAGCATGGAACTTTCAGAGGAGAAGGCGGCGTTTATCGTCAGTCTGTTGCTGCTCTGTACCGTACTGGGCCAACTTCTGGGAGGATATATCGGAGACCGCGTCAACAAACGCCTGGGCATCTTTGCCTGCATGTGGATGCACACTCTGGGCATCGTCGTATTTACCTATGCCACCAGCGCCACCGGGGCGATAGTCTTTGCCGTTTTGCACGGCACCGCGTGGGGCGTGCGAGCGCCGCTTATCAACTCCTTGCGGGCAGATTATTTCGGCCGCTCCTCCTTCGCCATGATCTCGGGTTTTGCCGCCCTGTTGGTGATGTTCGGCATGACCCTGGGCCCGCTCTTTGCCGGTTTCATGCACGACCTCAACGGCGACTACGAAGCGGCGTTCCTGATCCTGGGAGGTCTCACAGCGCTGGGATCGGGGGCCATTCTGCTGGCCCGCAAACCCGTTCTGCCCGCTCCCGGACCGCGCGCCTGAATACCGTCCGCGGATAACCTGGACCACCTGCTGCCTTTACGAGGCGGCCCAATTCCAGCCCCTCCCAGGGACGCACTCCTTCATCCTTGACTAGATCTTCCGCATGTACCATTTTGTTCGCTTTGACACCTGGGGACAAAGAGGGCAAAAGAAGCGATGGACGATTCTAGCCGCGGAGCGACTACCATGGAAGCGACCAGACTGCCGCAACCCCAGGTCGGGCTGACCTACGACTGCGACCCCACGCTGAACGACTGCGAGGTATTTGAATTCTGCCGCCAGGGCTACCTGATGCTCGAAGCCGTGGTCGAGGACGAGATCAACCAGCGCATGATGGAGTACATCGCCGCGCACCCCGACGAACACCAGCCCCTGGAACTACTCTTCGCGGATTGGTTCGTCGACGGCGTCTTCAAAAACCCGCAGGCCGCCGGCGCGGTACGCGCGCTGCTGGGCGCCGATTTCAAACTGCCGCAAACTTTCTGCAACCACCGCGCCGCATGTCCGGCCCCGGCTCAGGGCTGGCACCGCGACGGCGGTTCGATCTACACCCCTCGACTGGATTACCTGCAGGTTTTTTACTATCCCCAGGACACGCCGCTCGAAATGGGCCCGACCGAAGTGATTCCCGGCTCGCACTTCATGCACACCAAGGCCAATTATCTGGGCCACATCGGCAGCGTCAAGGGGAAGGTGTCGACCACGGCCCCGGCTGGCTCCATTTTTCTGACCATCTACTCCATCTGGCACCGCAAGGGCAAGAGCACTGGCTCGGGCTTCCGCAACCTCATCAAGTACAACTACTGGCGCACGGCACCGCCCCAGCGCGACTGGATCGTCGATCCGGAGTTCGATTTCTCCTGGCCCTCCTTCTCTAACCCTCCCTACTTCGAGCAGTTCAAGTGCGGCATCGCCGCCGCCGCAATGTACAGCTGGCTGGCCAACACACCCTACGAACACACGGGGGGGCAGTGCTGGCCCTGCGAGGCACCCGCAAGACCACCCTGCGACCAGGAGGGGCTGCCCCCGCTACTGCGGCGTTACAGCGACCCCGAAGCCACGCCGCACATAGGTTTCTAGCAGCGCCCTCAAAAGACGTGCTCAAACTGCTGCAACAACTCGCCTTTGAGCCGCGCACGCACCCTTTCCGGGCGACGGTGGATGGTCTCCAGGATCCGGGCGGTATCCTTGAAATTGAGCGTTATCCGGTTGTCGATGTGTTTGACCGCAAGCGGCTGCAGCATCCACAGCAGGGCGCTGGCAAGATCGCTATCCGGTTCGAGAAATACCTCCACCCTCACCCGGGTGAGCGAGTCCTGTGCCACAGTCTCGACGACGAACACCGCCCGGCCGCCGTTCAGCGCCGGCACCGCCCAGTGGTCTATCTTGCCCGCCGCCAGATAGACCCGGGAATGGCCTTTGCGCCGCACCGGCCACAAGTCGCCCACGATACCGGTTGGATCCACCACGTGAAGGGCCCCCGGCTCTGCCAATCCGCTCACCTCGTACTTGGGCGCATAGCGATAATTGGCCCATAGCGCCCCCATGAGAACGGGATGATCCAGGGCTTTTTGCACCAGTTCCTGCGGGCACCGCACCAGGTAATCGCCGACAAAGGTGATGGCCGCGTCCTGGCGCACCTGCGCCACCGCGGCCGCCCGCTCCCCGGCGGCGCAGAGCGCCGGGAGCAGTATGATGAGCCATAGGGCAAGCTGTTTTGACACCTGTGCTGCTTCCTTTCTGCTGTTCAGCGCTAGATGTTCTGAACGGACGTATAATAATATAATAGCGGCAAGTGGAAAAACATCTAAGCAGAACTTTCCCGGCGGGGCATAAAAAATCCGGCGCCTCGAGATGAGGTCCGGTTAGGGGATTACAAACTATAGCAGCAGTCAACTCCGTCTTGCAAAAAATACCGGCGGCTAAACCGGCACAGACGCCTGGTGATGGGGCCCACTACCCAGCCGGAACACCATGGCTGTACGGCGCCTTCAGCACCGGGTTCAGTGCGCCATAAAACCCAGCGTGATCCGCACGGAAAGATAAATAAAAGCACAGAGGGTGGTGATGCGGACCAGTTTATCAAAGGCCGAAGCGGCAGGTGTCATGGCTTTTCCCCCGGGCAAATAATGCTTGAGAAGGACTCCGCAACCGAGTAGCAAGTTATATGCCAGGCCCCAGGGGGAGGGGCCACAACTGATATTACATATTATAAATAACTATTTACTATAAACTTAAGGTGATCTTAAAATTAGTTCGAAAAAGTCCACATTTAAATCCAGCTGCAATAAATCCGGAATATTACCGCACCCGATGGGAAAAAATGGCGCTCCCTTCAATCAAAGTAAGTATCGCCGTTCCACAGCAGCGAGCGAGCGACCTCGTCGTCGAGTTCCACCCCGATGCCCGGACGCTCGCTGATCTGCATCCAACCTGCTTGCAGGAAGGGTTTGTCGCCTGTACACAGATCCTCCCACCACGGAATCTCGCGGCCGTGAAATTCGAGCACCAGGAAATTGGGCACCGAAACCAGCACCTGGCAGGCCGCCATCATGCCCAGCGGCGACGAGACATTGTGCGGCGCGATCGGCACGTAGTGGGCATCGGCCAGATCGGCGATGCGCTTGCCCTCCACGATGCCGCCGGCCTTGGCCAGGTCGGGCATGATGACATCGACTGCCTGCTTGTCGAGCAACTCCATGAAGTCGAAACGCGTATAGTTGTTTTCGCCGGTGCAGATCACCGTGCTGGTCGAAGCCCGGACCTGGGCCAGGGCGCCGATATTCTCCGCCGGCAGAGGTTCCTCCAGCCACATAAGACGCAGATCCTCCACCGCCCGCGCCAGGGTGATGGCCGAGGGCAGATCGAACTGGCCATGGCAATCGATGGCCAGATCGACGTCGTAGCCGATGGCCTCGCGTGTGCCCTGGATCAAAGCGATGACATTGCTCATCTGTTTGGCACCCACGGTCCAGTTATAGCGATCCAGCTTGCCCTCGTGGGCGTGGTCGACGTCGAACTTGACCGCACTGTAACCTTCGGCGATGACCTCCAGAGCCTTTTCGGCATAGGCCTGGGGCTCGTTGGTCTCGCCGGCGTGGCAATCGGCGTAGAGCCGAATTGAATCGCGGTATTTGCCGCCGAGCAACTGGTAGAGGGGTACCCCCAGCGCCTTGCCGACAATGTCGTAGAGCGCATTTTCAATTCCGGTCAGGGCAAAGGTCATGGGCGCGCTGTTGCCGCCGGCATAGCGGCCGTGCCGCCGCATGGTCTCGTACAGGGGACCGATATTTATGGGATCCTGGCCGAGGAGAAACTTCTTCAGCGCCAGCACCGTCTCCTTGGTGGCAAAACCCGAAGTAAAAGATCCAGCCGAACTGCACTCGCCCGTGCCCACCAGGCCCGCATCGGTATAAATCCGCACGAAGGTCCAGATGCAGCCGCCGCTGTGGGGCGCTTCGCGCCCGATTACACAGGACTGCACATCGGTTATTTTCAAGCTTTAGCCTCCTGCATCAGGCCGCAAATAGGAGCGCATATCGACGTGGCCAAAATGCACCGCTGCATTTACCCGCCGCAGCTAGGCGCACTGCGGATGACCTGCTTCCCAGCGCCTGAACCTCACCTCGTTCTGGCTGCCCTGGTTGATCCGGGCCATCTGCGCCCTGGCCTCTGACCACAAATGGCTCCAGGTGGCGGGATCGCGCAACTCGCTGGCGGGATTGGCCCGACTGCGCGCCACAAAGCCGGGAAACATGAAGCGGCCGG
>CAXFTV010000789.1:0-4343 GCA_964005845.1 uncultured bacterium | reverse complement strand
GCGGTCAACTGCTCGGTGCTGAGCGCGTTTTCCACCGCGATATATCCCCGCAGGTCGAAGAGGTACTTCTCGTGGTCGTTCATTGGATCTCCCGGGTTGGTTTGTAGGAAATACAAAAGCCGTCTTCCAGTTTATTGTGGCAGCCAGGCAGCAGCTCTCAACGCGCGCGGTTCGGCCCCCAACCCGGCGCTGGTTGGGCAAATGCGTAGTTCTCGGGAAGTACTCGCTGGGTTCAGCCTGTAAAGAACCAGCGGAGCACTTTGGGAAAAATAGGGCTTAGCCAATGCGAGCCAGATGAACCACTATAAGAGGGAATCAAAAAGCAGACGAGCGCTATACGAAAGAAGAAATGGCTAGTGAAGAAGTCGTCGTCGAGGCTTTTAACGATTTTTATGGCGATAAAAATGGCGGGAAAAACATAGGCCATGCTTCGTGTGGTATCTACCACGGAGAGACCCGCGATAAGGACCGCCGCAATGGCCAAGGAGTAGACCGATAAAAGGGCATGGCGTTTGCTGAGAACCAGTAATGCCAGGGCCAGGACAGGCAATAGCCAAAGTGCTTCAAGGGGAGATATAATTCCAACCGGGGCCTGCGAAAACTGGTCCCGGACTCGTTCCAGGCCCACGCCATTCTGGTTTCCTACGGGCAGGCGAAAATCGAACCAGCGCATCATGCTCAGCCGAACTAGTAGGTGAATGAGTAGCCCGGCGGCACAGCCTACTGCAGAGGAGTTCCAGGAGAAGAATGACCGCGCTGAAAATTCTTGCAGGTCGTTGTTGCGCATCAAGTGCCACAAGAAGACTAAGGGGAAAGCAATAAGGGCGCGTTCATCCGCAAAGCCTGCGAGAAAAATGGCAACTGAAATGGGCCACGGGCCTCGGGCCAGCATGGCGAGAATCATCAGCAAATAGGCGGGCCCATCAAAGTGTATGTTGAGCTGGTAAAAAAAAGAGTTCAAGAGATAGACGAGCGAGAAGGCAAGCATGAGAAATACAGCTGATATGCGGTCGCCGGTGATTTCGTACCCCAGGGACCCGACGCAGAAGATAAAAATGAACCCCATTAGGTGTTGCAAGAAAAGGCAGCCCGTTAGACCCAGGCCGAATAGATGGCCGATAACTGGCATCACTAAACGGAAGCCTCTCTTGGCGATATGGTCGAAATCGCTGTCTATTTGAATCAGTTGATGAATGGGAACCAGTGGATGCGCAATCTGACGCTCAAAGTTTGTTTTATCCTGTAGGAAGTCCGTAGTTTTTTTGCCCGAAGGAGCTATGAGCTGTTCTGCGTAGAAGTTGTAATTGGGGCATGCGGTGATAAGCGAAACCAGGACGCAAAATGCTGAAGCCCAGAGCAGCCACTTGCGCCGACTCGCATGTCGTTCTAACGCTGAAATGACTTTGGTTTCTTCTCTGAGCAGAATTGACTGAGTCATTGTCTGGAGCTCCTTCGTAGTTTCGTTCCAGCGCAGTTAGGCGCGCCTTGCTCGGCAGCGGCATGGAAGAAGACCGCCCGTTCCAACTCGCGCTGCGGGGGCGGAGGCGCCGCAGCCAGGGCAGGAGGGACCGGCGCGGCCAGCTTTTCGTTCAATTCCATCTCAACCCAGTGTCCACCTGGTGGCAGCCACATGGGTTACGCTATCCCCGAGGGTAAAGTAATAAACCGTAAACAGCGAGCCGTCCGCCAACTCGACCGTCTTCGGGTATCCCAGATCGTCGGCCGTACCCTGACCCGCCACCGTCCCGTCGATAGTGAGCCCATCATCGCGCAGCACGACCTCGTTATCGGTATCCCAGGTCTCGCCCCCATCGCGGGACACACAGGCGCGCACCCCGTAGGGGGATCGCCGGTGGCCGTAGCTGCACAGCACATCGCCGTTGCCGAGCAACAACAGGTGCGGTGGATACCCCCACATGGCGGTCTTTTTCACTGCACTCCAGGTTTTTCCGCCGTCGTCGGAGTGCGTCTGCCACAGATATTTCTCTGCCGCCGGGATCTTCTTGCTGCCGCTGGACGTCCGCACCATCGCGACAATGCGTCCGTTGGGCAGGTTTAACAGATAGCTCTCGTTGAAGGGATGCTCACCCCCGTCGTAGGCCATGGTCACCATGTTCCAGGTCTCACCGGCATCCTCCGAGCGCAGCACCCACGCCCGGTAGGGATCACCGGCGGCCGCGCTGCCGTACACCTGGTGTACCAGTGCGTCATCGGCCAAAACGCAGCTCTTCAGGTCGGCGCCATTGCGGATGAGGGCGAAGAAGGGCAGTTCCTCGCCACTTCTCAGAGTGCGGCTTTCCCAGCCCTCTTCCCCGGGCCTCTTGCGTTGCATTTGCAGGCTGTGTTCTACATGGATGCATTCGGGGAACTCTGCCACCGCAAAACCGCGCTGGACAAACTCCTCCTTGCGCTCAGGCGGATAAGTATTGACCGGCCGCGATATCCTGATCTGGGTGCCGTCGCTCAGCAGCGCGCTTCTGAGCGTCTCCGGGCACTTGCGGTACCGGGCGTCTTTGCCCTCCTCAAACCAGCTGTTCCCACCATCTGGAGAAAACAGCTCTACGCGCCCCGTGGCGCCGCCGGCCAGGCCGCCGGCGTGGGAGTATACCGCCCCTTCAATACCGCGCGCCAGCGGCGTGTGCGAGTTCCAGTTGAAGGCGATCCAGAGCGCGTCGTTTTCTCCCTGTACTAAGATGGGAAAACTGGAATAGCGCATTTCGTCCCAGTACAGTACCGAATGTTCCATTAGCCGTCTCCAGCCATCTGTTATAGATTCAGAGCATTCCTTCCGACCATCCAATAATAGCCAGGCGTCGGGGCGCCGGCAAACACCTGCGCGAAACGAGGTATTTCATGCAACCTATCGATATAGGATCGAGCAAGCAACTTTTCGTCGACGACAAATTCATTGCCTCCAGCAGAGGCGTGGCACTGGTGATGAATTCCCCCTATCCTTCTCCAGAGCCGGTCCTGACCGCCGACGTGCCATGGGAGGATAGCTATGGCATTTACAGCAGCGTCTTGCGAGAAGACGATGGGCGGATCCGCATCTGGTACCACGCTTGCAAGAAAAGTGAAACGTCCGATCCCAGGCTCGACCGGGCCTACGTCGGCTATGCCGAGTCCACCGACGGCATCCACTTCGAAAAGCCCGAACTGAACCTCGTAGAAGAAGGCGGGTCAACGGCCAACAATATCGTCATACCGAATAAGCTGGGGGGCAGCTCGGTGTGGATTGACCCGCAGGCCCCGGCCGCAGAGCGCTACAAGAACCAGTCCAAGGTCTACAATCCCGAAGTGGCGATGCAGTTCCACATGCACAGCTCGCCCGACGGCATCAACTGGAAATTTCTGCGCCGCATTCAAATCGAACAGGGCGGCGGCTGGGATACCCAGAGCATCGCGTTCTGGGACCCGGCAGTCAACCGCTACGTCCTCTACACCCGCCACTGGTACGCCAAACGGCATCGCACCGCCGAGGGCAATGAGAACTACCGAGCGGTCAGGCGGCTGGAGTCGGACGATCTGATCAACTGGGAAAATCAGAACATCGTGATGTGGCCCGACGAGGTCGATCGGTCGACCTACGAGACCGATGCGCCGCTGGACCCCACCGCACCGGAAAAACCGTACGGCAGGGTGCCGATCGATTATTACGGCGCCACGGTCTTCAAGTATCCAGACGAGCACGGCGTGTACGTGATGTTGGCCAATGCCAACTGGTATTTTTATCCGCGCCAGCGAGTCGTGACCACGGTGCGGGACGATCTGGAAGTCGCCCGCCAGGAGACGCAGCAGGTCTACGGCCCCAGCCGCTTCGACGCCCGCCTCTCCGTCAGTCGGGACGGCGTGCATTTTCAGCGCTGTGGCCAACGTCGGCCCTTCCTCAGCCCCGGGCCCGAAGGCAGCTTTTCCTCGCGCATGGTATGGGCCATGCCCAATCCCATCCGCATGGGCGACGAGCTGTGGTTCTATTACAGCGGCACCAACCGCGACCACGACGGCCTCCTCGACCCGGCGGCAAAGGGCCATCTCTCCGGCATCGGCCGCGCCGTCCTGCGCCTGGACGGCTTCGTCTCGGCCGACGCCGAGTACGCGGGTGGAGAAATCATCACTCCGATTATCCGCTTTGCGGGGGAGCGGCTGGAACTCAATCTCGACACCGGTGGCGGCGGTTCGGTGCGGGTCGAAGTGCAAGACGCCTACGGCACGCCCATCGGCGGTTACACCGAAGGGGAGGCGTCGTTTATCTGCGGCAACTCGGTGCGCCTGCCGGCCTCCTGGGGCGAGAACCGGGATATCGGCGGGCTGGCGGGAAAACCCATACGCCTGCGCTTCGTTTT
>CAXFTV010000788.1:0-13864 GCA_964005845.1 uncultured bacterium | reverse complement strand
CAGCGCATGCAGCGGCCCCATCTTCACCATTACCCGCCGATGCCGCGCCATGGCGCACAAGTTCTGGATTTTTTCTTCGGGGAAAACCCCCTCTTTGATGCGGCAGCCGCACACGTGGTCCAGGATCACCGGCGTATCCGGAAAGCGGCTGCACATGCGCTCTATATCCGGCAACTCCTGGTTGGCCATCAGAAAACTCAGCGCCAGATTGTGCTCGGCCCCGACCTCGAACATCTCTTCGTAGGTCGGGTAATCCAGCCAGCGCGATACATCGCCGAAGGCCTGGCGGCAGATACCGCCGCGGACGCGAAAAGCGTAGATTCCCCTCTGCGCCAGCGCCACCATATTTTTCCCCGGACTGGAGAGGGAAATATCGCACACCCCCGGCACCATACCCGTGCCCACAAAGCGGTCCGGCTCGGCGGCGATGAGATCGAGTATATAGCTATGATCCAGCCCGTACCAGGTCATCTGCACCAGGTTGATCCGCACCCTGCCGAACTGGCCGCTGTAGGCCTGGTGGTCCGCCGGAGTGAAATGAGGTTGCCAGAGATCTTCCCGGGTAAAACCCGGCATCAATGGATATTTTTCAAAATCGTCCGTCCAGGCGTGAATATGGGCATCGATGAGCCGATCCCGCACATCTATACTCATTCCTTTTTCTCCTTCATTTGCCGTTCTCTGTACGCGGCGTTGGCCGCATTCAATCGCGTCAGGATTTCCGCCGGCAACTCCAGTTCGGTACCGGCTATATTGTGGTCTACATGCGCGGTACTCTCGGAACCGGCCAGCACGCTGGTCACCTCGGGGTGGCTCAGCACCCAGGCCACGCACACGCTGGAGCGCTCTGTGCCCAGCTCGCCGGCGGCCTCGTCCAGGCGCTCGATCAGACCTTCCAGCGGCGACCCTGGCTCCACCTCGCTGCCCGGCGCCAGGTTGCCGCAGTCTATCGGACTGAAGGCCAGCAACCCCAGACCAGCGCTGCGCAGGATTGGAAAAACCTCCTGCTCCAGCTTGGCCATGCGAGGTTCGCCTTCCGTGGTGCGGGCTTCGCCGGCGATATTGTAATAGTCCTCGGTGCCGACGATCCCGACCTTGCCCCTTTGCGCTGCCAACTCCAAATATTCGCCGATCTGGACGCCGCTGTGATTGGACACCCCCCAGTAGCGCACCTTGCCGCTTTGCACCAGTTCGTCCATGGGGCCGATGATTTCCGCCGCCGGGGTAACCTTATCCGACTGGTGCAGTAAAAAAAGATCCAGGTAGTCCGTGCCCAGACGCGCCAGACTGCCCTCGGCCTGCTCGAACAGGTACTCCCGGGTAAATACCGCCGGCTCTCCCGAACCACCGAATTCCACCGGCGCCTGCGAAGCCGGCACCTTGGTGCAGATGATCGCCTGGTCACGGCGCCCGGCAATGGCCTTGCCGAGCACGGTTTCGGCCCCGCCCCAACCGTAGGCAATAGCCGAATCGAAAAAATTGACGCCCCGCTCCAGGCAGTGGTGCAGGACCTCCAGGCCGCGCGGATCGTCGGCGCGCGGCAAGTGGCGAAAAGCCGTGCCCTGGCATAGCCGCGAAACGTAGAGATCGGTGGGGCCGAAGCGCACCCGTTGTGCAGATCTGTCCGCCATGATATTCCTTTCTTCAGGATTCTAGAGGATTCGATTTTTCAGGATCTATTTCCAGTTCATCCATAGCCCGCTGCACCCGGGCCAGGGGAATGACCCCCTGGCGTCCCAGTTCGCGCAGTGCCCCCAGGACAAAGAAGCGGGCATCCACTTCGAAAAAACCGCGCAGAGCCCGGCGGCTGTCACTGCGGCCGAAGCCATCCGTACCCAGCGCCACGGGCGGATGCGGAAACCAGCGCGACAGGCTATTGGGCAGCACCTTCAGATAGTCGGAACCCACTACAAATGCGCCCTCCGCATGGTCCAGACAGACGCGTAAATAAGGCTTTCTGGGCTCCGCCTCCGGGTGCAGCAAATTCCAGCGTTCGGTTTCGACCGCGTCGCGGTGCAGTTCCTTGAAACTGGTTATGCTCCACACATCTACGGCCACGCCGTATTTTTCTTCGAGGATTTCCCCCGCGCGGATAGCTTCGTTGAGGATAGCGCCACCGCCAAAGAGGTGAGCTCGAGGCCGATTTTCTTTACCGCTCGATTTGCTGAAGCGGTACATGCCCTTGAGAATACCCTCCGCCGCGCCTCGGGGCATGGCCGGCATCGGGTAGGGTTCGTTCTGCACGGTCAGGTAATAAAAAACCTTTTCCTTTTTTTCGTACATGCGGCGGATGCCGTCACGGATGATGAGGGCCAGCTCCCAGGAAAAGGCCGGATCGTAGCTGACGAGGCTGGGCACGCTATGGGCCAGCACGTGGCTGTGGCCGTCCTGGTGCTGCAGGCCCTCGCCGTTGAGCGTGGTGCGGCCCGAGGTAGCACCGACCAGAAAGCCCCGGGTGCACAAATCGGCCGCCGCCCATACCAAATCGCCCACCCGCTGCAAACCGAATATGGAATAGAACACGAAGAAGGGCACAGTATTGATACCGTGAGTGGCATAGGCCGTGCCGGCCGCGATCAGCGAGGACAACCCGCCCGGCTCGGTAATACCTTCCTCGATGAGCTGGCCATCGCGAGCTTCTTTGTAGTAGAGCAAGGTATCGCGGTCCACCGGCTCATAGAGCTGACCGACGCGGGAATAAATGCCATACTGGCGGAACAGCGCCTCCATGCCGAAGGTGCGGGCCTCGTCGGGAATGATCGGCACGATCAGCTTGCCCAGTTCTTCATCCCGCAGCAATTTGGAAAGGATGTGCACGAAGGCGGTAGTAGTGGATACGGCGCGCTCCCCGGTCCCCTGGCAAAATTCTTCCAGCAGATTTTTCTGCGGCGCCTTGAGGACGGGACTGGAGGCTACTCGCGCCGGTATATATCCCCCGAGGGCCCGGCGCCGCTCCTTCAAGTAGAGGATCTCCGGGCTATCCTCGGGCGGTCGGTAAAAGGGGGCCTCGGCTACTTCTGCATCAGAGAGCGGAATGCCGAAGCGAGTGCGAATCTGGCGCAGACTCTCCTCGTCCATCTTTTTTTGCTGGTGCGCCGTATTGCGCCCCTCGCCGCTTTCGCCCATGCCGTAGCCCTTGATGGTCTTGGCCAGAATGACGGTAGGCGCGCCGCGATGGTCGACCGCGGCTTTGTAGGCAGCGTAAACCTTGTCGGGGTCGTGGCCGCCGCGCCGGATGGTGCGAATCTGCTCGTCGGTTAGCTGGCGCGACATCTCCAGCAAACGCGGCTCGCTGCCGAAGAAATGCTCGCGTCCATAGGCCCCGCTCGACACCGTGTACTTCTGGTACTGGCCATCGACGATTTCGCCCATGCGCTTGACCAGAAGACCCTCGTCGTCCTGGGCCAGCAGCGGATCCCATTCACTGCCCCAGACTACCTTGATGACATTCCAACCGGCGCCGCGAAAGGCCGCCTCGAGTTCCTGAATGATCTTGCCGTTGCCGCGCACCGGCCCGTCCAGCCGCTGCAAATTGCAGTTGATGACGAAAATCAGGTTGTCCAGCTTTTCCCGCGAGGCCAGGGTGATGGCGCCCAGAGCTTCCGGTTCGTCGGTCTCGCCATCACCGAGAAACGCCCAGACCTGGGAATCGCCCGGCGGCTTTAAGCCGCGGTCTTCCAGGTAGCGGTTGAAACGTGCCTGGTAGATGGCCAGGATCGGACTCAACCCCATTGACGCAGTGGGAAATTCCCAAAAATCGGGCATCAGATAGGGATGCGGATAGGATGAAAGCCCCCCATCGGGATGCACCTCGTGGCGGAAGTTTTCGAGTTGTTCGGCCGCCAGCCGCCCCTCCAGAAAAGCGCGTGCGTAAATGCCCGGCGCCGCGTGTGCCTGGAAGTAGATCTGATCGCCCTCACGGCCTTTGCCGCGACCGCGAAAAAAGTGGTTGAAGCCGACCTCGTAGAGAGTGGCAGCCGAGGCATAGGTAGCGATGTGCCCACCGATGGTGGCATCGTTGCGATTGGCGCGCACCACCATGACCATGGCATTCCAACGCAGTATATTGCGGATGCGACGCTCGATGTCGTGGCTGCCGGGATAGGGTGGCTGCTGCTCGGGTGGAATGGTATTTACGTAGGGCGTATTGGCCGAAAATGGAATGCTGACGCCGGCCTCCCGGGCGTAAACCTGAAGCTGGTCGAGCAGATGGCGAACCCGTTCCGAGCCCGATCGCTGCATTACATAGGAAAGGGATTCGAGCCATTCCCTGGTTTCGATGGCTTCCTGGTCACGTTCAAATGGAGGCAATTTTTCGCTCATGGAGCAATCCCTCACCCTTGCGGGCAGGCGACCCCGGGGGGCACTGGCCTTCCTGTAAATCGGCGCCCCCCTTGGACTCTGTATATTTGCGCGGCGCCCAAGGGGGGGGAATTTTCCACTATTTTATCCTGGCAAGGTATTTCGGCGACTAATAGTTTTCTTTATTTTGCCCAATCGGCAACAGTTTTTTCGCCGCAAAAATCTGCCGCAGTTTAGCAACTCTACAGGGTTCAGTTTATGCCAAGACATAGCCGCCGTCAACCATATCCGCCTAAAAGGAGTCTAGCAAAATGAACTACCTCGAACAACTTTTTTCTCTGGAGGGCAAGACCGCCGTGGTGACCGGCGCCAGCCGCGGCATTGGCCGGGGACTGGCCGAAGCCCTGCTCAATGCCGGCGCCCGGGTAATCCTGGTGGCGACCAACCCGGAGCGCCTGCAAGAAACCACCCGCAGCTTTAAAGACCAGAACCTGCCGGCCTTTGCCTACCGCTGCGACCTGGAGGAGGTCCAAGAAATTGAGGCCCTGGTCGACTATGTCGAACGCGAATGCGGTCGGATCGATGTGCTGGTGAATGCCGCCGGCGTAACCTTTGGCCACGAACTGGACGACTACCCGGACGAATTGTGGGAAAAAACCCTGAAGACCAACCTGGAAGCGCCCTTCCGACTGGCCCGCAGCTTCGCTCCCCTGTTTAAACAGCAGGGCAGCGGCTCCATCGTCAACATAACCAGTATCTCTGCCGAATTGGGAGCGGAGGGCAATCCCGCTTACGGCGCTGCCAAGGGCGGCCTCAAACAATTGACCAAAGCCCTGGCCGTGGACCTGGGGCCCCACGGCATTCGGGTAAACAATATCGGCCCGGGATATTTCCGCACCGACATGACTCAGCGCAGTTGGAACGACCCTCAACTGCGGGAAAAACGCACCCGCCGGACCCTCCTGAATCGCTGGGGCACCACCGAAGACCTGGCCGGTCTTATCGTTCTCCTGGCTTCCGACGCTTCCGCCTACATCACCGGCCAGGATCTCTATATCGATGGCGGCTGGCTGGTGAATTTCATGTGATCCTCCCTTAAAATTCGCCTGCAGTCCGAGCGAAGCCCAGATTGGCGTTTTGAGAGGGCTTCTCGAGGATTTTAGCGAAGATCGCGCGTGCTAAACCGGAGACCGAGCGTAGACTTTGCCACCCTCAAAAACCAAACTCCTCCTTGACCTCGGCAAATACCCCAATGGCAAAATCGAGATCCTCGCGCGCGTGGGCGGCCGAAATCTGGGTGCGGATTCGCGCCGTTCCCTGGGGCACTACGGGATAGAAAAAGCCAATGGCGTAAACCCCCTTTTCGAGCAGCCGCACCGCCACCTTCTGCGCCAGCACTGCATCCCCCAGCATGATCGGCACGATCGGATGCTCAGCGTCATTGAGAGCAAATCCCCGCACCCTCATTTCGCTCTTGAAATAACGGGTATTCTCCTCCAGCCGGTCGCGCAGCTCGGTCGAAGTCGCAATGATCTCGAGCGCCTTCAGAGAGGCGCTCACAATACCGGGTGCCAGGCTATTGGAGAAGAGGTAGGGCCGGGAACGCTGCCGCAACAGATCGATGATTTCCTTGCGACCGCTGGTATAGCCGCCGCTGGCTCCGCCCAGGGCCTTGCCAAGCGTGCCCGTGATGATATCCACCCGGCCTATCACATCGCAGTACTCGGGCGTGCCACGGCCGTTTTTGCCCAGAAAACCCACGGCGTGGGAATCGTCGACCATGACCAGGGCCTGGTGCCGTTCTGCCAACACGCAAATCCCCTGCAAATCAGCAATGGTACCGTCCATTGAAAACACCCCATCGGTAGCTATCATGCGGAAACGGCTCCCCGCAGCTTGCTCGAGTTTGGCCTCCAGATCCGCCATAGAGGAATTGTCGTAGCGCAGGCGTTTGGCCTTGCAAAGGCGGATGCCATCGATAATGCTGGCATGGTTGAGCGCATCGCTGATGATCGCGTCCTCAGCCCCCAACAAAGTTTCAAAAAGGCCTCCGTTGGCATCAAAACAGGAACTGTAGAGAATGGTGTCATCGGTGCCGAGAAAGGCGGATATTTTTTGTTCCAGCTGCTGATGTATTTCCTGGGTACCGCAAATGAAGCGCACCGAAGAGAGCCCGTATCCCCACCTGTCCAGACTGTCGCGGGCGGCGGCGATGATTTCGGGATGATTGGCCAGTCCCAGATAATTATTGGCACACATATTGAGGACCCGCTGGCCCGCCGCCACATCGATCTGGGCCTGCTGTGAACTGCGCAGTACCCGCTCCCTTTTGTAGAGGCCGCTGACCTCTATTTCTTCGAGTTGCCGCTGCAAGAAATCCCTCATCGCACCAATCATCGAGTATCCTTTCTGCTCTGGTCGAGCCAATCCAGAATGACTTTCCCCGATTTCCCCGAACGCATCACCTCAAACCCCTCGCCAAAGGAAGAATAGTGGAAGCGGTGAGTTATCACCGGTGACACGTCCAGACCCGTCTGCATCATACTGGTCATTTTATACCAGGTTTCGTACATCTCGCGGCCGTAAATGCCCTTGATTGTCAGGCCGTTGAAAATCACCTCGTTCCAGTCGATCGCGGCGCTGGAAGTCTGAATCCCAAGCAGGGCGCTTTTCCCCGTGGCACATATTGACCATTGCCATGCACAAATATTCGGCAGAGGCACCATCGCGGTTCACCCCCACTCCACTGGCATTCATGCCGTTGGTCCCGACGTCGGGCACCACTGCCTCGGCGAGCTACTCGCCACACGCGGCTTTCTTTTTGCTTAGGGCTTGCATTTTCTCATGCCTTGTCCCCCCCTTCTAAATCATCAGATCACCGCCATTGATATCAAACGCAGCTCCCGTGATATAGGACGCATCCGCAACCAGAAAAAGCACCAATCGCGCTACCTCGTCGCGGGTCCCCAATCTAGAAATGGGAAAACTTTCCTCGTAGGCTCGTAGCCGCTCGGGGGAACAATTCTCCCGCACCATCTCGGTATCGATTAAACCCGGACAAATCGAATTGGCGGTAATGCCGAAAGGGGCCATTTCCTTGGCCAGGGCGCGGGTAAAGCCAAGCACTCCGGCTTTAGCCGTAGTGTAGTGCGCGCCCCCGAGGGTACTGACGCTCCTTCCGGCCGAAGAGGACATATTGACGATGCGGCCGTATTTATTTGCCTTCATATTCGCCAATACGGCCCGAGAGCACAAGAAGGTGCCCTTAAGATTGGCGTCGAGTACCAGATCCCACTCCGCGGCGCTGATTTCCTCGACCCGAGTCGAGCGCAGGACACCGGCATTGTTCACCAGGATGTCGACCTTGCCGAAGCGTTCCAGGGTGGCTGCCACCAGCGCCTCTACTTCTTCTTCACGCGCAACATCCGTCTGCGACCCGAGCGTCCTCTCGCCGCTCGGATCGATTTCCCGCGCTACCTGTGCGGCCTTTTCGCCGTCTAGATCGCACACCACTACCCGGACCCCTTCCCGCGCCAGGGCGCCAGCACTCGCTGCTCCCATTCCCTGGGCGGCGCCCGTCACAATAGCTACCTGGCCGCACAGTTTACCCGCTGCATACTCCATAACTCATTCTCCTTGCAAGTGCGATTCGCTGAATATATTATACAAAACACCGTCCGCGGCAAAGCCAAGCCAAAGTTCCCCTTTTCCACCAGCTTTTATTATTAGACGACGGCGATGGACTCGATGGACCTGTTTGTTTTGCCTGTTCTCGCAGCTTGCGCAACCAGGGCAAAAGTACCATCCGCGTACCCATAGCTGTCGTTCCCCCGAACAGCACTACTCGAATCCGACCAACGCAGCCTCCACGCAATGTAGTTACCGCACCTTTGCCACCAGGTCACCCCCCCCTCAGGCAAGATCCCGCGGCCCCACTTGCATTCCCATCGGCCAGACGATGGTATAGCCTAGTCCCATAATATCAGTTGCCAAGCGCTTGACGCACGCGCCTCAAGACCGTTTTTATTTCGTGTCCAAAGCTTTTTTCGAGACACCCGAGACACCATAGTGGAGATGAAAACATGGAATATAGAAACTTTGGTCCAGCCGGACTCAAGGTCTCGCCCCTCGCTTTCGGCTTGGGATTTAGAGGCCAGGGGGATGAGAAGGACGCCGAACGCGCCATCGTCCACGCGCTCGAGCGCGGCGTCAATCTGATCGACTGTGCCAATGTCTACGGTCTCAGGGACGATCACCATCCAGACGCGATCCGTTCCGAGACGATCCTGGGCCGAGCCCTGAAGGGACGGCGCGATGATGCGGTGATAACATCCAAAGTCACCAGTGCCATCGGCCCCGGGCCGAACGACCGCGGCAATTCGCGCTATCACATCATGCGCGAGGTCGAACGCTCCTTGAAACGCCTTGATACCGACCGGATCGACGTCTACATTCTCCATAGCTGGGACCCCACTACCCCTATTGAGGAAACGCTTCGAGCGCTCGACGACATCCAGCGGCAAGGCAAAGTGCGCTACGTGGGGTGCAGCAATTTCGCCGCCTGGCAGGTCGCCATCGCGCTGGGAACCCAGGAGCGGATTGGCGCTTCGCGTTTCATTTGCGTGCAGCATCCCTACAATATGCTCAACCGCGAACTGGAGCGCGAAATGTTCGGGTTGGTACGGCACGAAGACCTCGGCATCATGGCCTACAGCCCGCTCGGCGTCGGATTATTGAGCGGCGTTTACCAACCCGGTGAACCGCCGCCAGCGGGCACTCTGTGGGCAACGCTAGGCCGGGCTGCATTCCGCCAGGTGAACTCCGGAGTAGCACCGCGGGTACTGGAAACTCTTTTCCAACTGGCTAGAGCGCGGGAGAAGAGTATAGCTCAAGTGGCAATGAATTGGGTACTTGCAAAAGCGGAGATAACAGTGGCGATCTCCGGCGCCGATACCGTCGAACAGCTCGACGATGTGCTCGGGGCACTGGAATGGAAGCTGAGTCCCGAAGAGCAAAAAAAGCTCGACGAAGTTTCGCTGCCGCCAAACGTCGAGGAGCGCGCCTGAGCTCAATTCCAAATCATTCCCTACCATTGTGCTGCCAACCCGCAGAGCTGGCAACACAATGGTAGGCCGCCCCCTGGTCCACACATGCTGCCCGGGAAGTACAGGATGCATATCGGCTCGGCCGCCCCCCTGCGAATCTGCCCTTGCCTCTCAGCCCGAGTGGCGAACTGGGAGCGGGCAAAATCCTCCTGCACCCGCACCAAGCGCCAGTTGCCCTCTCCCCAATGCCGATAAATTAACCACCCACGCCCCCCCTTCAACAAAACCCGCCGCAATCTTTTCTTGCTCCCTCAGGACTCCCCCCTTATACTTCTGGGCGCAATTCACCTGCATCTGTAAAAACTACTCTCCAACGAAAGAGGGCACGATATGGAAACCCTTCGCATCGGTATGGTGGGCTCCGGCGGCATGGGCGGCCACCATGCCCAGCAAATTCAACAACACCCCGAAGCCGATGTCGTCGCCATGTGCGATACCAGCCCGGAGGCCCTGGACCGCCTCGCCGACCTTTTGGGCGCTGCCGACCGCAACCGCGGTCGCTATGCGGACCTGGAAACCATGCTGGCGCAGGAACACCTCGATGCCGTGGTCATCACCACCCCGCATACCCAGCACGCGCAGCACGTGCGCGCCTGCCTCGAGTCCGGCCTCCACGTCCTGGTGGAAAAACCCATGACCACCACCGCCGCCGATGCCCGCGCCCTCATCGCCCTTTCCGAGGAAGTCGGCAAAATCCTGGCCATTGCCTACCAGCGCCATGGCGAAGGCAAATTTATCAAAGTCCGCCAGCTGATCGAAGCGGGTGCCATCGGCCCGGTCCGCCTGGTCCACACCCTCATCGCGCAGGACTGCCTCAGCCTGTTCCAGCCGGGGGCCTCGTGGCGCGCCGATCCGGAATTTTCCGGCGGCGGCCACTTCATGGACACCGGCAGCCACATCAATGATATACTGCTGTGGACCACCGGCCTGGAACCCCGCAGGGTCCACGCCTTCATCAACCAGGAAGGCACTCTGGTGGATGTCCTGACCTCCGTTGCAGTTGAATTCACCAACGGTGCCCTCGGCACCCTGGCCTACACCTCCCTATCGCCGGAGTGGCGCGAGGAATTCACCTTCTACGGCAGCGAAGGGGCGATTCGCTTCGGGGCCGCCGAGCCTTTGTCGCTACACCGCCGCGGCGAAGATATCGTGCTACCCCCCGACGCTGACAGCGGCACCTCACCGCTGGTCAATTTCATCGCTGCGATCCAGGGCCAGGCCGCCGTCCAGGCCCCCCCCTTGTGTGGACTGCGCGTCGCCCAGCTAACCGAAGCGACCTATGCTTCGGCCCGCTCTGGCCAGCCCGAACAGGTTGGTTGAACTGCGAAAACCTTCCCACAGCCGCAATCCCGGAGAAATAGAAATGCATATCCCCCCCTCTGAACACTTCACGCCCATCCCCCTCGATCCCTTCTTCAACGTCGATCGCGCCGAACTGGAAGAGGCGCTGCAAATAACTCGGGCCGAGGCCTGGGCGGGAACCCAATCCTTTCAAGGTATTCCCTTCTCTATGGGCAACCCCGGCCGGCCCAACGTCCTCCTGCTGGACCAAAAAGCCATCTCCATCGAAGTGGATGGAATCCAGGCCAGCTACGTGCTTTTCCTGCACGCCGTCGAGAACCGCACCACCAACTACTCGGAGGAACTGGCCAACTTCGCTGCCGACGGCAACGAACTGGGCCAGGCCGTCTCCGACTACACCCTCGAATTTGCCGGCGGCAGCCGGGCAACGATCCCGATACTGCGCCGTTTTGCCATCCAGCAAAGCCACATCGGCTGGGGCGCCAGTCCCTTTGCCGCGGTGCCCGATGCAAAACACCACACCTTCTCCAGTGCCACCGAAGACCAGGCCCTGGGCCGCGCCTCCCAGGAGCAATATGGCCGCGGCGAAACCAGGGTCCGCTCCGGCCGCGACTACAACCCGAAAAAGCTGTGGATCTACGCCCTGCCCAACCCCGAGCCGGACAAACCAATCCAGCGGATTATCTGCACCCCCCGGGAAGAGCGTTCGCTGATTTACGCCATCACTCACACCCGCATTGACGAGCACCCCCTGCGCCCCGGCGTACGCCGCAAAATGCGCCTGCAACTACCTGCCGGCGCCCACCTCAATGCCGTGGGCGAACTGGAGGAAATCGACATAGATCTGGGTCAGGTCATTTCGGCTCGCGCCGCCCTGGACTACGACCGCGGCGACTGGCTGGGCACCGCACCCAATGTCCAACCCACGCGCTCCGACCGGTCCGTCGTCGTCGAATACAGCGCCCACCCGCAGGCCCGGCTCTACGTCGGCACCGGAGCTGATACCTCCGTGAGCTACGAGCTTTCCAGCCTGGCGGGACCGGCTACAGCCCCCATCGAACCGGCCCACCGCCCGGTAAAACTGCGCGTCGTCGAAAAGGGCTCGAAAAAACTGGTGGCGGCGCGCTTGCACCTGCACGGCCAGGCCGGCGAATACCTGCCGCCAAAAGGCTATCATCGCCAAGTCAATCCCCACTGGTTCGAGGACAACTACGGCGAATTCGTCAACGGCCTCAATCAGTACTGCTATATCCCGGGCGAATGCGTCGCCGATTTGCCCCTGGGCGAAGTCTTCGTGGAAATCAACCGCGGCTACGAAGTGGCCCCCATCCGCACTGCCATAGAGATCACGCCGGACACCGAGGAATTGGAATTCGAGCTCGAGCGCGTCCTCCACTGGCGCCGGGACGGCTGGGTCACGGCCGATACCCACGTCCACTTCCTCACGCCTCAGACCGCCCGCCTGGAAGGCGAGGCCGAAGGCGTTAACGTGGTCAATTTACTGGCCAGTCAATGGGGCGAGATGTTCAGCAATGTCAGCGATTTCGACGGCTGCACAACCATCGGGGCACGCGATTTCGGCGGCGACGGCGAATTCCTGGTGCGAGTGGGGACGGAAAACCGCATGCAGGTCCTGGGCCACATTTCCCTGCTGGGTTATTCGGGCACCATGATCCACCCACTGTGTAGCGGCGGTCCTTCCGAATCGGCCCTGGGCGATGCCCAGGAGTTGAGCATGGCCGAATGGGCTCAGCGCTGCATCGACCAGGGGGGGCTGGTGGTCATGCCCCACGGACCCAATCCCCAGTGCGAACGCGCCGCCGACATCGTCCTGGAGCTGGTCCACGCCATCGAGATGATGAGCTTCAACCCCTGCGACAGCCAGATCAATCCCTACGGCATTGCCGACTGGTACCGCTTCCTCAACCTGGGCTACCAGATCCCGGTAGTCGGCGGCACCGACAAAATGTCAGCAGCCTCACAGCTGGGCGGTATCCGCACCTACACCCAGATGGGCGAACGGGAATTCACTTACGAAAACTGGATGGCCGCAGTACAACAGGGCAATACCTTTGTGACCGTGGGCCCCCTGGTCGAACTACAGGTAGAAGGCCAGGCTCCGGGTAGCACCCTGGATCTGCCTGCGGGCGGCGGCACCCTCACTGCCACCTGGAAAGTCGAATCGGTCAGCCTCCCCATCGACCAGGTCGAAATAGTCGTGGGCGGCCTGGCCACCGAGCAAATCAATATCGGTAAAGAACTGGCGGCCACCGGCAGTGCGGAACTAGCGATCGAGGCCTCGACCTGGATCGCCCTGCGGGTGCGCGGCAGCTACCAGGGCAAACACGGGGAAATCGCCGCCCACTCCAGCGCGGTACAGGTGCGGGTAGATGACGCCCCCCTCTACTCTCAGCGCGATGCCACGGCCATCCTGGAGCAGATCGAAGGCGCCATCGCCTATGTCGATACCCTGGCCCCACGCCCTGATGCGCTGCGCTACAAACAACTCAGAGCCACCCTGGAGGCGGCCCACAACCGGCTGCACCAGCGCATGCATCAGCAGGGCGTCTACCACCAGCACACCCCCTTGCACGATCACCAGCACCCACGCGAACACTAAAAAAACACGGATGCCGCATTTACCACAAAACCCTTTGCCAAGGAGGATATGATGCCCCTCATCACTGTAAAAATGCTCGACGGCCGCACGCAGGAACAAAAACGCGAACTGGTCAAAGCCCTCACCGACGCCATGGTGGAGACCTGCGGCGCCCAACGCGAGGGCACCAGTGTGGTCATCGAAGAAGTCACCCGCGAGCACTGGGCTGTGGGTGGAGTTCTGGTTGCGGACCGCTAGGAGTCAGATGGCTAGCCCCATCAGGCCTGCAGCCAAACCCCTTGACACCCAGTATAGACAGGAACGATTCAGATAGAATGGACGACTACGAGAAGGGATACGCACAATTCGCCCGCATGGTCGGCGAAGATAGAATAGCAGCGCTGGTGGCCCGATTCCGCTCTGTGTGCCCCGACTTTGAAAAAGAAGTGGTCGCCGTGGTGGGTGGCCGCATCTGGACCCGTGGGGGCATCGACTTAAAAACCAGATCCCTGTGCAGCATCTGCGTACTGGCCAGTACGGGGCGCGACAACGCGCT